>JBBPZK010000079.1:0-11313 GCA_038199155.1 Rubrobacterales bacterium
AGGCAGAGAACGTTTCCACAGCGTAGAACTTAAATAGCAGTCGCAAGCAACCAGAACTCGTAAAGGCCGGGGGCGATCCCCCGGCCTTTCGCATACAACCACAGGGATAGGAAAAAGGAAGTGCGCGGCTCGAACCTGCGTACCAGGAGGAGGTTATGTGGAATATGTAATCGCGGTGCTCGTGGGGCTCGCGCTGTCGCAGGTGGCTGGTTTTATTACCACCGTGTACCTGCACCGCACCTTGTCTCACAAGTCCATCCGGCTGAGTCCGACCATGACGATGATCATGCGCATCGGGACCTGGATGTTTACCATCGTCTCGCCCCGTGAATGGGTGGCCGTACACCGCAAGCACCACAACTTCAGCGACGTAGAGGGAGACCCTCACAGCCCGCACATCGAGGGATACTGGCAGATCATGCTCGCGAACGTCTACTACTACAAGCGCGAGGCGAACAACGACAATACGCTCGAAAAATACGCCGCCGACCTCCCGCACGACCGTCTGGACAAATTCCTCTTCAGGTACCCGTCCATAGGGTTCTTCCTTACGGGAGCGATAGTGGTCGCCATCATGGGCATTGGCCCCGGACTCGTGGCGTACGCCGTGCATACCGTCTCTTACGTGCTGTTGAACGCGGCGGTAAACGGCGCCGGCCACACCTTCGGACGCAAGAACTTCGTCAACGACGCGACCAACCTGCGTCTCCTGGCGCTTCTTACCTTCGGGGAAGGGCTGCACAACAACCACCACGCCCGACCCGCCGCGCCAAAGCTCTCCGCTTTCAAGGGCGAGTTCGATCCGGCCTGGCCCGTGATCCGCTTGCTGGAGAGGATGAGGCTCGTGAAGGTCCTATCCAAAGTGGATGAAGGCTGGGAGAACCACCGCCGCCGCATCCGGAAGCCGGCCACCGTTGGAGCCACCGCTACTACCACGGAAGACTAGCCCGAAAGACAAATTAGGTAGTCCTTTAGGCTCGCCGGACCGGGGAAATGTCCGGCGGGCCTAAGTATTGCCGCGAAACTCAGGCCGCCGGGCCGAAGATTCCATGCCCGGACGACAGCTAATATCCGTCGGGTAAGCGAGAGAAACCCGATCGGGAGGTTGTTTTGGAGACATCGGCAAAAGAAGGCGGAAGGCTCCTATATAAAGAGCATGACCGTATCTCTATCCCGCAAGCTATACCGGAGCTCGGGGTCGAGAGGGGCGCCGAGGGCGTTGTAAAGTCGCTCGACTACGCCGACAACAATGTCTGGGCCTCCGTGGTCGTCACTTACTCGACCAACCAGCCGCGCGGGTTGGTGAACGTGCAACTCACCCCGGAAGAGAAAGTCTCCTCCTACACCTTCGTATAGAGGCTAACCCAGCAACAGATACAAGAGCGCCTTCTGGGCGTGTAGGCGGTTCTCGGCCTGGTCGAAGACGCGGCTCGCCGGACCGTCTATGACGCCCGCCGTCACTTCCTCGCCGCGATGAGCCGGTAAACAGTGGAGGAAGATGGCGTCGTCGGCCGCCCGGTTCATCAAGCCCTCGTTTACCTGGTAGGGGGCGAACTTCTTCTTTCGTTCCGCAGCTTCGGCTTCCTGTCCCATGCTGGCCCAGACGTCCGCGTAGACGACCCGTACGCCGGAGACGGCTCTCTCAGGGTCTTGGGTCAGGGTCGGGGCTGCTCCGAGGTTCGCGGCGAGGTCCAGGATTTTTTTGTCGGGGGCGTGGCCTTCGGGGTGGGCGATGGTTAGCTCGGCGCCGGTAAGGGCGCAGGCGAGAGCCAGGGAGTGGGCTACGTTGTTGCCGTCGCCGACGTAGGTTATCTTTATACCTTCGAGAGAGCCGAACTCTTCCCGGACGGTGAGCAGGTCGGCCAATGCCTGGCAGGGATGGTGGAAGTCGGAGAGGCCGTTTATAACTGGAACGTCGGCCGCCGAGGCGAGTTCTTCCAGTTCTCCGTGGTCGAAGGTGCGGACCATGATGGCGTCTATGTATCGGGCCAGGACGCGGCCGGTATCCGAGGGCGTCTCCCTCTTACCTAGTTGGATCTCATCGGGGTTCAAATACAAGGCGTGGCCGCCTAGCTGGTACATCCCGACTTCGAAGGAGACGCGGGTGCGGTTGGAGGGTTTCTGGAAGACCATCGCCAGCGTCCTGCCCCGCAGCGGCTGAAACGAGACGCGGGCCTTGCGGTACGTCTTTATCTTCGCCGCCTCATCCAGGATAAGGTTAACGTCCTCCGGCGCGAACTCGGCCAGGGTGAGACAGTCCCGGCCGGAAAGGCGGGAAGGAGAGGGTGGGGTGGCATCGAGCTGCGGGATCACGGGTCTCAGGCCACAGCCTGCGCCATAGATACCGGCTCTGATACAGCGTCTACCGGCTCGTCTACAACAAGTTCGTCAACGGCGCCTCGAAAGGTATCGAGGGCGTAGCGTACCTCCGTCCTCGTAACGGTCAGGGGCGGGGCGAGCCTGATAGTGGTCCCGCCACCCACCAGGTTGACGAGCACCCCTTTCTCCAGGCAGTGCTCGAAGACCTTCGAGGCAAGCTCCGGGCCGAGATCCAGGCCGAGCAGGAGACCTTCCCCGCGCACCTCCGCGCCCGGCACCCGCTCCGCCAGCGCCTCCAGCGCGTTCTTGAGCACCGCCCCCTTGAACCGAACTTCTTCCAGGAAGCCAGCCTCATTCACAACCCCGAGGACCACTTTTACAGCGGCCATCGCGAGCGGGTTGCCGCCGAAGGTCGAGCCGTGGCTGCCGGGTCCGAGTGAAGCACACTCCTCTTTCGCCAGCACCGCCCCGACCGGCACTCCGCCGCCGAGGCCCTTGGCGCTCGTCAGAACGTCCGGTACGACGCCGAGACCTTGATAGGCGTAAAGGTGACCGGTGCGGCCCGCGCCCGTCTGGACCTCGTCGAAGATCAGCAGCGCGCCGTGCTCGTCGCACAGCTCCCGGAGTCCCGCGAGAAACCCTTCCGGCGCCGGGTTTATCCCGCCCTCTCCCTGTATCGGTTCTACGAGGATCGCCGCCGTCTGCGGCCCCACCATCTCACGCGCCGCTTCCAGGTCTCCGAAGGGTGCGTAGACGAAGCCCGCCGGCATGGGGCCGAACCCTTCCTGGAGCGCGGGCTGTGCGGTAGCGGTGAGGCCGCCGTAGGTCCGACCGTGGAACGACTTGGAGAAGGTGAGCACCTCGTGCTTGTGCGGGCCATATTCCCCGTAGGCGTGCTTTCGGGCGAGCTTTATGGCCGCCTCGACGCTCTCGGCGCCCGAGTTGCAGAAAAAGACCCGGTCGAAGTCCGTGGCGTCGGTGAGCATCTCCGCCACCTCGGCCTGGAGTGGTATCTCGTATAGGTTGGAGCAGTGGATGAGGTTCTCAGCCTGCTCCTGAATGGCTTTTACGAGCGCCGGGTGTCCGTGGCCTAGAGAGTTTGTCGCGATGCCAGCTATGAAGTCCAGGTAGCGGTTGCCCGCCTCGTCGAAGAGCCAACTTCCTCGCCCGCCCGTGGGCGCTATCCCTAGCCTCTTGTAAGTCTCCATTACTGCTTTCACGCGGTCACTCCTTCCGATATCACAGTTCCAACCTTCTCTCCGTCCAGGGACTTTGCGATGATGCCCCTTTTGTTTCCGTTGATAATGCGGGCCTCGACGCCGCCTCTCGCTGCCTCGGCGGCTGCCCGGAGCTTCGGTATCATCCCGCCGTCGGCGATTCCATCCGCGACGTACCCTTCACACTCCTCTGGAGTCAGGGCCGTGACGGCCTCACCGTCCCTGAGCAACCCGTCCACGTCGGTCAGGAGAAAGAGATGACTCGCCTCCAGTTCCAAGGCGAGCGCGACGGCAACGGCGTCGGCGTTCACGTTGTACGCCCCATCCGGCCCGAGCCCGAGTGGCGCTATGACCGGGACGAACCCACCCTCCCACAAGCTCTTCACGAGACCGCTCTCCACTTCTCTAACGCTCCCGACCCGTCCGAGCCCCGGTATCGGCTCGACGTGTAGCGTCCGGCCGTCGGTCCCGGAGATGCCGGCCGCAGGCACCCCAATGGCGTCGAGTTCACGGGCCAGTGACTTGTTGACGCTCCCGGCGAAGACCATCTCGGCGACTTCCAGGGTCCGCTCGTCCGTTACCCGCAGCCCCTCGTGGAAAAGGGTCGGTATCTCCAGGGCGTCGAGCATCCGCGTGAGCTGTGCCCCCCCGCCGTGTGCCAGGGCCACGGGCGCCCCTGACTCGATGATCTCCGGCAGGTCTTCCAACGCCCCACCGCCTACCGCACCACCCCCGACTTTTATAACGATCGGCTTCACGTCCGGTAACTCCCGTTGATCTCGACGTACTTGTAGGTGAGGTCGCAACCCCAGGCGGTGGCCGACGCCCCACCTTCCTCCAAACATACGAGTACCCGAACCACCTCGCCGGCCAGAGCTTCGCTCGCCTCTACCTCAGAGTAAGCTTTAGGTTCACCGTCGCCGAAGACTTCCACCGGACCGAAGTAGATCTCCACGGCTTCCGGGTCGAAGTCCGCGCCGGAGTAGCCCATCGCCACCAGCACCCGTCCCCAGTTCGCGTCCTCTCCGAACATGGCGGCTTTTACCAGGTTGCTCCCGACTACCGCCTTCGCCAACACTACCGCCGATGCCTCGTCACGGGCTCCTTCCACGACCGCCTCGACCAGCTTGGTCGCCCCTTCGCCGTCGCGTGCGATCTCCTTTGCCAGAGCGAGAGCCACTCCCTCGACCGCCGCTTCGAATGCCGAATAGTCCGGTGAGTCAGCCGTCAGAGGTTCATTCCCTGCCGCACCGTTCGCCAGCAAGATTGCCATGTCGCTGGGGGAGGTGTCGCCGTCCACGGTGATGCGGTTGAAAGTACTCTCCGTAACCAGGCTTAAGGTCTCCTGCAGGCACTCCTTCTCGACGGCGGCATCGGTCGTCAGGAAGGCGAGCATGGTACCCATGTTCGGGTGGATCATACCGCTACCCTTCGCCGTTCCACCCACGGTAACGACCTTACCCTCTACTTCAACTTCAATAGCCGCCTGTTTGATGCGGGTGTCGGTGGTCAAGATGGCTTCGGCGAAGCCGGATCCCTCCCGGTCCAGGTTCGCCGCCGCCTCTGTGATTCCCTCGGCGATGTGGTCCATCGGCAACCGTTCCCCGACCACGCCCGTAGATGCCACCGCTACCTCGGAGGCCGTCAGCCCTAGTACCTTCGCCGCCGCTTCCTGAGCCTCGTAAGCGTCCCTGACCCCCTGCTCCCCGGTCGCGGCATTCGCGTTGCCGCTGTTGACAACGATCGCCCTGACGCCTCCTGCCTCGACGGCTTCTCGCGTAACGGTCAGCGGAGCGCCCTTGACCACGTTGCGTGTAAAGACCGCCGCCGCCGTACACTCCCTCTCGGATAAAAGAATCCCCAGATCCTGCCTTCCAACCCGACGCACCCCACAAGCCACGCCGCCCGCAACGAACCCCCCGGGCGCCGTTGCCCCTCCAGGAACGAGCTTTATTCTTTTTCCTGTATCTTTATTCAGCATCGGCCCGTATTCTCGCACTCACAAACCGGGCGGTCAACTGCTTTATTCAGAAACTTGAATAATTATCCGGCACTCTTATAATGCGGGGCATGGGATTGAAAGTCGGTATTTACGGTGGAAGCGGGTACGCGGGCGCGGAGTTGGTGCGGCTGTTGGAGGCTCACCCGGAGGCCGGGGGCCTTGAGGTCGCTTCTCGCGGCTACTCCGGGCGGGCGGTGGACGAGGTGTATCCACAGCTCTCGTTCGGGGAGAAGTTCGTAGATCCGGATGAGATAGATGCTTCGGGGCTCGACGTGGCGTTCGTGGCGTATGGACATATGGAGAGCGCCGCGGTGGTCGAGAAGCTGCTCGACGCGGGGACCGGGTTGGTCGTGGATCTGTCGGCGGACTTTCGGTTGCCGGATGCGGGTGTGTACGGCGAGTGGTATGGGGAGCATCCCGCGCCGGGTCTTCTGGGGGAGGCTCACTATGGCTTGCCGGAGGTATTCGGGGCGGCCGAGGGGAGGCTCGTCGCCAACCCCGGATGTTACCCGACGGCGGCCATACTGGCGCTCGCGCCGGTGGTGAGGCGGATGCCGGTGCGCTCGGTGACGATCAACGCTCTCTCGGGGGTGAGCGGGGCGGGGGCGAGGCCCTCCGTGAAGACCCATTTCGTGAGCGCCAACGAGAACGCCAACGCCTACGGTGTCCCCGGACACCGCCACACGCCCGAGATAGAGATAATGCTCCGGCGCGTCGGGGAGACGCCGGACGTGACCTTCGTGCCGCACCTCGTGCCCTTGAGCCGGGGAGAGTTGGAGACCATCGTCGTTGAGCCCGCGAGCCCCGAGCTTCTGCCGGAGACGGAGGAAGTCCTCGGTTGGTACGGGGAGGATTATGCGGGATGGAAGTTTATCGGGGCGAGGGAAGAGTATCCGCAAGTCTCGCACGTTGCGAACACTAACCGTTGCAGGCTCTCGGCTGTGGTGGACCGGAGGGCCGGCAAGCTCCTGTTATTCTCCGCGCTTGACAACCTGCTCAAGGGGGCATCCGGGGCGGCGGTACAGAACATGAACCTGGCGCTCGGGTACCCGGAGGACCTCGGGCTAGAGTACCTGAAGTAGAGGAGGAGAGGTCACGATGGAGGTTACAAGATCGTCGGTAGATAAAGAAACGAGGCAAAACTTGATCCTCCGGCTCATCTCGGAGTTGGAGTTAGGGACGCAGCAGGACGTTGTATCGGCGCTCGCCGACGAGGGAGTGGAGGTCGCCCAGGCCACTGTTAGCCGAGACCTCGCGGAACTCGGCGTCCTGAAAGTCGGTAGCCGCTACCTGGCTTTACCGCACGCACCGGGGGCCGCCGGCATCGAGGTGCTGCCGAGCTTTATCCTCGGCGTCGCGCCCGCCCAAAACATGATCGTTGTAGACACTCGCGACGGGACCGCCGGGGCTGTCGCCAACGTGCTCGACCGGGTAAAGGGTCTCAAGATACTCGGCACCATAGCCGGGCTCGACACCGTAATAGCCGTCTCGCCGGACGCTGCGGCGGCGGAAGAAGTGTCCGCCCTGATCGCCGACATCTGCCGCGCCAGGACGAGGCCCGCCGGAAACGTCGAGTGAATCAACGGAACCAACGTATGGAGATACGGCTCATACGACACGCGACGCTCGTACTTCACCTGGACGGCACTCGCATACTCGTGGACCCGATGCTCAACCTGGCCGACGCCGCTGAAGCCGTACCCGGATCACCCAACCAGCAACGGAACCCTTTAGTGGATCTACCGTTCGGAGAAGACGAGCTCGACCGCATTCTGGAAGGTATAGATGCAGTGCTCGTAACCCATACTCACCAGGACCACTGGGATGAGCGGGCGACTGAGTTGCTGCCGAAGGACCTCCAGGTACTGTGCCAGCCGGAAGACGAAGATCTCATACGGTTCGCAGGCTTCTCCAAAGTTACGCCCGTCGACACGGAGGTCGAATGGGGCAGCATCCTCTTTACCCGAACCGGCGGCCGACACGGCACAGGAGAGATCGGCGAAAAGATGGCCCCGGTCTCCGGCTTCGTGTTGAGGTCGACGGAAGCCTCGAGCCTCTATGTCGCCGGTGACACGGTATGGTGTCCTGAGGTGGAAAAGGCTCTGAACTCGCATCATCCCGACACAATAGTCCTCAACGCTGGAGCCGCGCAGTTTACATCTGGCGACCCCATCACCATGACCGCCGAAGACGTTGGAAAGGTCTGCCGCGTCCTGCCCGAGTCGCGGGTGCTCGCCGTTCACATGGATTCTATAAACCACTGCCTGCTCACCAGAGACGAATTGAACGAGACGCTGGAAGAAGAAGGTTTAGCTGGTCAGGTGGAAGTTCTCGCTGATGGCGAATCCGTCGAAATAGAAATCCGAAAGTAACAGATATGGAGAAAAAATTGCTGGACGGAAAGAAAGTTGTGCTCGCCTACTCGGGAGGGCTCGACACCTCGGTGTGTCTGAAGTGGTTTGAGGAGCAAGGGGCGATTCCATACGCGCTCTACCTCGACCTCGGTCAAGGTGAACCTGAAGTAGACATTAAAGAAAAAGCACTCAAGATAGGCGCCGCCGACGCATTCGTGGAGGATGCGAGAACGGAGTTCGTGGAGGAATATGTGACGCCGGCTATAAAGGCGAACGCGCTGTATGGTGGGAAGTACCCGCTGTTCACGGCGCTTGGGCGTCCGCTCATAGCGAAGAAGCTGGTCGAGGCCGCCCGGAGGGTCGGAGCCTCTCACATAGCACACGGGTCTACGGGAAAAGGCAACGATCAGGTCCGCTTCGACGTAACGACCGCCTCCGTAGCACCGGACCTGACAGTGGTCGCCCCGGTGCGAGACCTAGATATGAGTCGCCCTCAAGAGATGGAGTATGCTGCTGCCCGAGGCATCCCGGTGCCGGTCTCAAAGAAGTCTCCCTACAGTGTGGATGCGAACCTTTGGGGGCGCTCAATCGAGGCGGGACCTCTCGAGGACCCGGATTATGAACCTACACTTGACGTTTATACTTTGACCTCGGAGCCGGAGGATGCTCCGGACGAGGCGCGGTACGTGGAGATCAGGTTCGAGGAGGGGCTTCCGGTGAGCCTGGATGGCGAGGAGTTGCCGTTAGTGGATCTGGTGGTGGAGTTGAACAGGGTTGTGGGTGAGCACGGGGTCGGGCGGCTGGACATGATCGAAGACCGCCTGGTCGGAATAAAGAGCCGGGAGATCTACGAAGCGCCTGCCGCGATGACCATCATCCAGGCTCACAAGGAGCTCGAAACCCTGACCTTGACCAAGGACGTGCTCCGCTTCAAGGCGCAGGTGGAACAACGCTACGCCGAACTAACCTACGATGGACTCTGGTTCACGCCCCTTAAAGCTGCACTCGACTCGTTCGTCGCGGAGACCCAGAAGACCGTAACCGGGATCGTCCGGCTAAAGCTTTATAAGGGATCCAGCATCGTAGTTGGGAGGACCGCCCCGAAAGCCCTCTATAGCAAGGACCTCGCCACCTACGACCCGAACAGCACTTTCGACGAATCGGCCGCCGCCGGATTCATCGCTCTCTGGGGTCTCCCCGCCCGCCAATGGGCCGGGGTGAACGGCGACCTCCGGCAGAGCCCGGCCGTGAAGTAGACGAACGCGACGGAAAGCCACCGAAAACGCGCGACAATGGTGGAGACTTGTATATACCTTAAGTACAGGTAGAGGAATACCGGGTGGAGGCAGGCAACATTGGGGCGCTGTTTGTAGAGGGAAGGGGAGAGATGGCTACCGGGTTTGTGTGGGACGAACGGTATGCGTGGCATGATACTGGTCACGCGGCCGGTTCGATGCCGACGGGAGGATTTGTCGAGCCGGAGGAACATGTAGAGAGCCCGGAGAGCAAACGTCGCTTCCGCAGCCTGCTGGAGGTGAGCGGCCTGTTAGAAGAACTCGTCGGAGTTCGACCAAGACCGGCGACGGTCGAGGAGCTCTGCCGCTTTCACGATATCGGGTACGTCCGGAAGATAGAGGCGTTGAGCGCGGCTGGAGGCGGGATGGTGGGAGTTCAGACCCCGCTCGGGCCGGGAGGCTACGAGATAGCGCGGCTCGCGGTCGGGGGGTGCATCGAAGCTATTGACGCGGTGCTCCATGGGAAGGTGGATAACGCTTACGCGCTCGTCCGGCCGCCGGGGCATCACGCCGAGCGCGCGGAGGCCCGTGGTTTCTGTATCTTCGGCAGCACCGCCCTGGCGGCCATGCACGCCCGTAAAGCCCGCGGTCTGGACCGTGTGGCGGTCGTGGATTGGGACGTCCACCACGGCAACGGCACGGAGCAGGCTTTCTACGCGGACCCGAGCGTGCTGACAGTTTCGATCCACCAGTCCCGGAACTTTCCGCCTGACTCGGGAGACGCTGAGGATACGGGCGCCGGAGAGGGGGAAGGTTACAACATCAACGTGCCACTGCCGCCCGGTTCTGGGGAAGGCCCTTACCTCGCGGCTTTCGAGCGGGTCGTCGTTCCGGCGCTCTGGGCTCACCGTCCGGCCCTGATCCTGGTTGCCTCCGGCCTCGACGCGAGCGCGGTGGACCCCCTGGGCCGGATGATGCTCCACAGCAGAGCCTACCGCTGGATGACACGTCTCCTGATGGACGCCGCCGACGAAATTTGCGAGGGGAGGATCGTCATGTGCCACGAGGGAGGCTACTCGACCTCCTACGTCCCGTTCTGCGGCCTCGCCGTAATAGAAGAGCTTTCCGGCATAAAAACAGAAGTCGAAGACCCGTTCCTGCGCGAGTTCGAATTGCGAGGCTACCAGGACCTCCAACCCCACCAAGAGAGTGTCATACAGGCCGCTGCCGAACAGGTTTCCCTGATAACGTCGGCATAAACTCCAGAAATGACCGACGCATCAAGATTAATTGGTAAGATCACATCGAATTATTTTGATGTGTGGTGGGTGAGGCGAGGAGCCATGTGGTGGATGGGAGTTTGCGGGATAGGGTCGGGGAGAGGTATGCAAGAGTAGCGCGGACTGTAAGGGACGGCCATCGGAGCGAAGCTTGTTGCGGTGGAGATGGGTCTGGCGGCGTTGACTTTGCTTCCGGCAGCTACACCGATGAAGAGAGGCGTCAGCTCCCGCGGATGGCTTCGGACGCTTCGCTCGGGTGCGGCAACCCGGTTGTGTTGGCGGGGCTTTCGGCGGGAGAAATCGTTCTGGATCTGGGTAGTGGAGGTGGGATCGACGTGCTCCTCCCGCCCGGCGGGTCGCTCCCGGCGGGAAAGCGTACGGGCTGGACATGACGGATGAGATGCTGGCCCTGGCGCGTAAGAATCAGGAGAAAGCCGGGATCGAGAACGTGGAGTTCCTGAAAGGGGAGATCGAGGAAATCCCGCTGCCGGATGGACACGTAGACGTTGTCGTCAGCAACTGCGTGATCAACCTATCCACCGACAAGCGTCGGGCGCTCGGCGAGGCGTTCCGGGTGCTCCGTCCCGGAGGGCGGTTGGCAGTCTCCGACATGGTCTTCCTGGGCGAGAAGAACAAGCTACCGGATGAGATGGTCCACGGTATCGAGCTTTGGGCCGGATGTGTCTCGGGCGCTCTCGAAAAACCGGAATACGAGAAGATCCTCCAGAGTGCCGGATTTGCGGATGTCTCTATAGAAGTCACCCACGCTTACGGACAGGAGTCTCTAGAAGGTTCCGGTTGCTGTGGAGAAGGAGTGAAATTCCCCGACGGTGTCTCGCTAGCCAGCGCTTCTGTACGGGCGCGTAAGCCGGAGCAGGGCGAGGAGGTGCCGGGGTGCTGAAAGAG
>JBBPZK010000080.1:0-4884 GCA_038199155.1 Rubrobacterales bacterium
CGGTGACGCGGGCGATGGAGCGGCCCCTGCGGGAGGCGTATGAGGCGATGCCCGATCCGAAGGTGGTGATCGCCGCCTGCGGCCCTGCCTGCGGCGGCGGCCTCTACGGCCACTCCTACGCCACCCTGGGCGGGGTGGACCGGGTCCTGCCGGTGGACGTGTACGTCCCTGGCAGCCCTCCACCGCCGCTCTCGTTGCTCCACGGCATCCTGCTGGCACTCGGCCGGGTGGAGCAAAGGCTAGAGTACAGCGAGCGCCTCGCGGGGAGGAGCGGATGAGCGGTCTGCTGTTCGGGGCTTCGCTTGCGGCTTTCTTTCTGGGGGTCGTTGCGGTCGCGCTGCCGGGCAAGCGGGCTCCGGCGCGGGTCTCGCTCGCGCTGTCGGCGTTGGGCGGGATGCTCGCGGCGGCGGCGGGGCTGGCTGCCGCGTACGGCGGAGCCTTCCACGGTTCGGTTGACCTGGGGTACGGGATCGGTCGCGTCGGGGTACGGCTCGACGGGCTGGCCGGGCTCTTCGTCTTCGTGACGGGGGCCGTGTCGGTGCCGGTCTCGATCTACTCTTTAGGGTACGGCGTTGCGGGTTCTCGCCGGGCGTTCGGGGCACTGTACGCCCTGATCCTTGCGGCGACCCTGCTCATCTTTACCGCCGACAACGCTTTCGCGTTCCTCTTTTTCTGGGAGGTGATGTCCGTGCTGTTCTACGCCCTGGTGAGCTTCGAGGACCTTAGAGAGGGACGCGTGGAAGCCGGGTACGCGATGTCCGTCGCATCCAAGCTCGGGACCGCCCTGATCCTTGCGGCCTTCCTGCTTGCTTTCTCGAAGTCCGGAAGCTTCTCATTCGCGAAGATGGCTTCCGCCCACCTCTCCGGCGCCCTGGCTAGCGCGGCCTTCGTCCTGGCATTCGTCGGTTTCGGGGTGAAGGCCGGGATGGTCCCAGTGCAGGCGTGGCTCCCGAGAGCGTACCCAGCGGCCCCGGCCAACGCGGCGGCGATCCTGGCGGGTGTCGTGCTCAACGCGGCGTTCTACGGCATCGTGCGGTTCGACATGGGCGTCCTCGGGAGAGGCCCGGAGTGGTGGGGCATCCTTGTGTTGCTGGTCGGGGCGGTCTCGGCGGCGGTCGGCATCCTCTACGGGCTCGCCCAGAGAGACCTGGGCCGGTTCGTGGCCTACTCCAGCATCGAGAACGCCGGGATCGTGTTGCTGGGGCTCGGAGCCTCGATGCTGGGCTGGAGCGCGGGGCTCGGGCCGCTGGCGGGGCTCGGGCTCCTGGTGGCGCTCTACCACATGGTCCACCACTCGGCCTCCAAGGCGCTCCTGTTCCTGGGGGTCGGGGCCGTCGAACGTGCCTCCGGCACGATGGACATGGACCGGCTCGGGGGTCTCAACCGGAAGATGCCGCTCGTCTCGGTGCTGTTCTTCGTCGGGGCTTTCTCCCTGGCGGCGATGCCCCCCTCCAGCGGGTTCGCCACCGAATGGCTCTCCTTCGAGACGTTGATGCAGGGGTTCAGGCTTCCGTCGCTCGCCGGGAGAATCTCGATGGCCCTGGCCGGCGCACTTCTGGCCCTGGCGAGTGCCCTTGCTATCCTCGGGTTCGTAAAGGTGTACGGGAGCGTGTTCCTCGGGAGACCCCGGAGCGAATACCCGGAGGATACGGAAGGTCCGCCGGCGAGCGGCAGGGTGGGGATGACTCTACTGGCTGTGTTGGCGGTCTCTTTGGGGGTGTTGGCCCCGGTTTGGATCCGGCTCGTCGGTCATGCGAGCGCCGGGCTGGTCTCTGGTGACGTATCGTCCCGGATGTTCGGCGATCCCTCGCTGGTCATCCAACCCGCCTACCCGGACTTCTCCGTGCTCTCTCCGAGCTTGCTCGCGTTGGCGCTACCGATGCTAATCCTGCTGACCTGGGCGATGGTGGCGGCGGTGCGGCGCCCGAAGGGACGCCGCGGCGCGGTCTGGGCCTCCGGAGAGAGGCGTCTTGAGGGCGCGGAGTACACCGCGCGTGGCTTCTCCAACCCCATACGCATGGTGTTCTCGGACTTCTACCGGCCACGCGAGGAAGTCAAGGAGCGGACCTACAGAGCCGGTATCGTACCCTGGATCGAGAGCTCGGCCTATACGGCGGCGGCCGCCTTGTTACTTTGGACCACCCACCGGATGAAAGCCATCCAATCGGGCAACCTGAGCGCCTACCTAGCGTACCTGTTCGCGATCCTCCTGGCGGTCCTGGTCTACACGGCGCTCCGGTGAGAAGGAGGCCAGTTGCCAGACGGGATCATGTCCAGGCCCGCTGCGTCCTTCGCGCTTGTCCACTCTTCCACAAAAGCGGCGGATCGAACGTACTCTCAATTAGGTTGCGGCTCTTGAAGGCAATCCTGAAGCTCGGGATCTCTGGCCGGTATGACTCCGGATTCTCACGAATAGCCAGGTGGGAAGTGCTGGCTCTGGTAAGGAGGCTCGCGGCCGCGCTGCGTCGCAAGCCGTCGGAGCGGCTCCTGGCGCGCCAAGCGGAGATCCCGGACCGCGTGCGAGAGCGGCGCGTGGTTGACGACGGGCAGAGACGGCGGACACCGCGAAGCGAGCTTTGGACCGCTTTTGTGAAATCTTGAGGTCCCCGGAGAAGATCCTGCCAATACTGCGAGAGCTGGCGTTTCGCGTCTATCAGTGCCCGGCGTGTCAGTGTCTGAACACCGCGACTGCCCGAGCTTGCGACCTGATATCCCGGCCGCTCACCGATCCGGAGCCCCCGCGCATCTACCAGCAATCGAGTGGCATCTGCTTCCGCCATTTGGCGCAAACCGTTGGCTTCTCCACGGACCCGGCCGCGTCGAATAACTTTCTGCGAACTCAGCAGGTCCGTCTGGAGGTGCTCCAGTTGGAGATCCGCGAGTACCAGCGCAAGCAGAGCTGGACGTTGAGGTATGAGCCGAAAGGCCCCGAATAGGATGTCTGACGTCGGTCTGTGGCCCAGTATACGAGTGTATGAAAGGAAACCGGATGCTGGAAGTCGAGATTCCGGGCCGCGGCCACCAGATCTACGAAAACCTCGCCCTCGACTTCAACGGGACCCTGGCGCTGGACGGAGCACTGCCGACGGGCGTTGCCAGGCGCCTGCGGGCGCTCTCCGGATCGCTCGTACTTCACGTTGTAACCGCCGACACCTTTGGTAGCGCGGCCGGTTCTCTGGCCGACCTTCCCATACAGCTCACCGTCCTGGGTCCGGGACCGCAACGAGAGGCGAAGGCAGACTTCATCGAGAGGTTGGGAGCTTCCCGGGCGGTCGCCATCGGAAATGGGTCCAACGACGCCGCCATGCTGGAGCAGGCGGGGCTCGGCATCGTAGTGCTCGGTTCCGAAGGCTGCGCGCGCGAGACACTGCTGGCCGCCGACATCGTAGTTCCCGATGCCGAAACAGCCCTGGATCTGCTCTTGATGCCGGATAGACTGGTCGCCACCTGGCGCCGCTGAGAACTGGCTTGGGTACGGGATACGAGGGTGGAGGAGACGTGCGGGATAGATTCCGTCTGCTGTTTATAGGGGATGTAGTGGGGGAAGACGGGTGCGCCGCCGTGCGTGATCTTGTGCCCGGGTTGCGGCGGGAGATGGGTCTGGATGTCGTGATCGCCAACGGTGAGAATTCGGCGGGTGGCCTGGGTATAACGGCGGACACGGGTAGAGCTTTGCTCTCCGTGGTCGACTGCCTGACCCTGGGAGACCACGCCTTCGACCGGGAAGGGGTTGAAGAGTTCCTGGAGCGGGAGCCTCGCGTCGTGCGCCCGGCGAACCTTGAGCCTGGCCTGCCGGGCCGCGGCTGGACGACGTTCGATACAGCCGGCGCGCGGGTCGGCGTCGCGAACGTGCAGGGCCGGGTGTTCATGGACCAGTCTCTACGGTCCCCATTTGATGTGGCCGACCAGGCCATCGGAGACCTCCAGCACTCGGGGGCGGAGGTGATCCTGCTCGACGCGCACGCCGAGGCCGCGAGTGAGAAGCAGGCGCTCGGATGGCATCTGGCGGGTCGATCTACAGCCGTCCTCGGCACCCACACTCATGTTCCGACCGCCGACGTTCGCGTCTTGCCCGGCGGGACGGCCTACGCAACCGACGTCGGTATGGTGGGCGGCGCCGCTGGCATAGTCGGTTTCGACCGGGGGCAATGGTTGAGTTTCTTTCTTTCGGACGCGCCCTTTCCCGACTCGGCCGCCGGGAGCCCGGTCCGCCTCGATGCTGTCCTCGTGCAGGTGGAGCGTGGTCGAGCCGTGAACATCGAACGAGTCTGCCGCGAGTGGAGCGAGTAGATAATACCCGCTCCGAATATCTCGTATGGACAAACTTTGACACAAGAACGAGCTACATACTGAATGACGCGGGTGTTCCCTTGCCCAAATACTAGCCTATGTGAGGCGGATGGTCGCATCCGGATCTACAAGATGGGAGGAGACATGCGGAAGTTGCCAGCGACGCTCATCCGCTGGGTGAACAACTCTCGCGTGTTTGAAGGGTGGTGTCCTGGGGACGCTTCTGGACCATCACCTCTCATCACCTCAAAAAGTACAGATTCAAGAGCCTGAATATCTTCTGGAAGCTGTTTCCCGCCGCTTCCCTACAGCTTCTGATCAGGCGTATGAGGCTATATGTCCTCGTCCGGCGGCGCTTTTGGGTGCCAGAAGAATCAACTTGTACCGTACAGAATACCCGGTTCGGTGTCTTCACCCGTATATGGCCCGTACCGAATTCGCCAGCAGTATCACTCTAGGTGATCGGCGAGAAGCGGACCATGATAAGCTCTCTCGGATACGAAACGAAGGCTGTCAAGCGGTAGCAAAATACCTTCAAAGCGGTTCTGAAGTTGGATCGTCTGGTGATTTTGGCTCATGCAGTTCCTTTTCACC
>JBBPZK010000081.1:0-6004 GCA_038199155.1 Rubrobacterales bacterium
GTTGATCTTCTCCCAGGTACCGTCCAGGCGCCACGTACTGAAGTAGTGATACACGGTGGACCAGGGCGGGAACTCGCGTGGAAGCATGCGCCACTGGCAGCCGCTTCTCACAGCGGTTTTCAGTGTAGTTGACCCACGCAAAACTATCGATGCGAAGCCTCTGCTATAAACTCAGCGCCCCATTGCCCACGCGTGCATGATATATGGGTCAATATCATCGCAATCCGCTGTCAATAGGTAGAAGACGGCGTTTAGAACCTTGCGCATCGGCCACTTGCGTGGACCACCGCCGGGCCTGGCGGGTGGGATGAGCGGAGCGAGGATCTCCCATTCTTGGTCTGAAAGATCGCTGGTATACAAGGCAGAGAGATGAGAGCATAGAGGAACTCCAGAAACCGGCTGTGTTGCTTATCGAGCTCCATTATCTACCTTCTCGCACAGTTTCTAGACGAAAGACACCGTTAGCGGTGGTTGGCCGTGTAGTTCGATCAAGAACATGTCTCCTTGCCGTGCCGGTATGGCTTTTCCGAGCGATCCAGACAGCACGACGTCGCCTGGTTCCAGGCTGATGCCAAACGTCGATAGCTTGTTCGCGAGCCAGGCAACGTGTAGGCTCCTAGGGCCAGCATGAAGAGACCACCCACGGTGTAGATGATCGTGTGCTGCTCGGTAAAGAGTTGCCTCAGCGCCGAGGCCCCCATGGCGAGCGGCAGGATCACCGTCGCAATACCTGCGGCGAACAGAAATGTCATGGCCACCAGCACCCGGCGGTTCTGGAAGGAGCTGGCGGGACGCATCGTGCGGGAGAATTCCTGGAGGAACATACCGGAAGAAAAGAAGGGTACCGGTAAATTCTATCGCAAGGCGCAGGTAGGTTCTTGGAGAGAAGATCTGAGACCGGAAGAAACGCGCCTGGTGGAAGAGATCACCGCATCAATCCTAGAACGTTTCTACAGCATCTAGCGTCTTTGTAGAGGTCGAAAACTAGGGTAAGAAGCTACTCGCTCACGGAGGAGTTCATCCTGGAGGCAAGGTCCTTTGCGACCTCCAGCGTGGAGCCGGTCTCGCGCCAGACTTCTAGCTGAAGGTCGGCCTCCGTTGGCTCCTCCAGGAGAAGCCGAGCCCCGGAGATGTCCCGGTTCCCGTGGGACTCCAGGCGATCGAAGAAAGTCTCCAGGACCTTGCGGGTCGCGACCGACTCGTGGGTTTCGTGGTCCACGAAATCGTCTTCGAGGCCGTAGCGTTGGGCGCTCCACTTGTTCTCTTCTATCTCGCGGCTCGGGCGGATGTGGCGCATATCGCCGGAGTCGTACTCCGCGGCGAGCAGGTCGCAGAGGGCGGCGGTCAGTGAAACGAGGGCAGCGTTTCGTTGTAGGCTCGTCTGGGCGTCACAGGCGCGCAGTTCTATCGTGCCGAGCGCGGGATGCGGGCGGACGTCCCACCAGACCTCCGAGAGCGTGTCTATCGCGCCGGAGCGCTGGAGGAAGTCCACGTGGTCTGCGTACTGGTTCCAGGACTCCAGCGGGTCAGGGAGGCCGCCGCGGTGGATGGAGCGAGAGAAGATCAAGGCCCGGCTCGATTGCATCTCCGTGTACTCGCCCTGCCAGAACGGGGAGTTGACCGAGAGCGCCAGGAAATGGGGGACGTACTCTCTGAGCCGGTTGTAGAGATAAATCGCCTTCTCCCGGCCGTTTACCGCGTAGTGGGTGTGCAACGAGAAGGTGTTGTTCCGACGGATCAACCACCCGAGCTTTGCCTTCAGCCGCTGGTAATGGGGCTTGTCTATAATTTCCTGCGCGCGCCAGTCTCCGATTGGATGGGTCCCGCTTGTGCCGAGCACCCGCCCGAGTCGCTCTGTTTGCCGGAGCAACTCTTCCCGTCTGGAGATGAGGTCCCCGACGACGCCCGCGGCCTGCTCGTGAACGCCCGTGTTCGACTCTATCTCGCAGTCGATCAACTCTCCGCTGAAGAGCCCCTCCTCGGTGGACGCGAGAATCTCCTGCGCGCCGCTGGCGAGCTCGAAAGTCTCCGGGTCGGCCAGCCACAGCTCCTCCTCGGCCCCGAGGGTCCCTTCTCGCGTTCCTCGCTCGAAAGCGTCTTGTGGGATCAGGGAAGACCTGTCGGTCGTGCTCAAATCTCTCCTCCGTATGTTTCTAGGGGCCGGTTCCGGAGTATACGTTACCGTCGTATGTCGCCGTTTATCTTACCGCGTCGGTTAGATGCCCCGACGCCCGGGGGTTAAAATGGACGCACTGTAAACGGATCAGGAGGTACAAATGCCAGCGGAAGTAGGGGAGAAAGCGCCGGATTTCAAGATCCCTTCCGATGATTGGGGAAACGAGGTCGCCCTGGAGGACTTCACGAACGAAGGCCCGGTGGTCTTGTTCTTCTACCCCGGCGACTGGTCGAGCGTCTGCACGGACCAGATGGGCCAACTCCAGTCGGAGATCGGCCGCTTCGAGGAACAGGGCGCCAAAGTTGCGGCCATTAGCGTCGACTCTCCCTGGTCGCATAAGGCTTTTGCCGAGGACCGGGGTATAGGGTTCCCGCTGCTCTCGGACTTTCAGCGTACGGTGGTCGAGGACTACGGCGTCAAACACGAGGGTGGCTTCGCCGAGCGGGCCTACTTCATCATCGACCGCGACGGGGTGGTCCGGGCGAAGAAGGTCGAGGACACTCCTGGCGACCGCCCGGAGGTCGAAGCGGTATTCGAAGACCTCCAAAAAGCGCTCTAGGGCTGGGGCCTATGGAGTCGCGAGAAGGAACGTACCCGGTCCCGGAGGAGTTGGTCGCCGTCGCCGCGGTGACCGGCCTTACCCTCCTCTACAGCGCCCCGACACCCGGCGCTGGCTCTCGCTACGTCGACGGTCCGTCAGTGGCCCACGAGACGCGGATGCTCGCGGCGGTGGCGATCCGTGGTGCGCTCGCCGGGGCCGGAAGGCAGGGCGTGGGGGAGACGGTGTTGGAGGCGACGCTCGCCTCCAGGAGGCTCGCCGGGTTCGCCGACCTGCGGGCCGCGGCATTTCTCGCGCCCCTCGCCCGCGCTGCCTTGCTGGGCCAGACTTCCAGCCGCGTTATCTCCCGTCTCGGTCACGAGGAGATAGCGCCGTTCGTGCGGGCGCTGGACCTCTCAGGTGAAGAAGGGGCCCTTGGGGGAGCCTTGAGACTCGCGCTCGGGAGCGGCAAGGACACTACGCTGCGGGACGCGATGCGATTCGCCGCCGCCCGCGACCCGCTGGCCCGCGAGTACGCCCGCAACTACGAAGTCACCAACCAGCTCGCCCGGCCGGCCATGCTCGACGCCCTCTCCCGCTCGGAGTCGGCCCGCGCCGCCCTGGTCCACTCCTATCTGGAGGTCCTGGCCGAAGTCCCGGACCTCGATGTCGTGTTGAGAGCCGGACAGAGGGAAGCCGACGAAGTCTCCCGGATGGCCCGCGGCGTACTCAAGGCGGGCGGCGTTTACTCCAGGCGGGGGATACAGAGCATCAGCAACCTCGACGGCCTCCTGAGGGCTGATACGCGCCTCTCACCGACGGCCACGGAGCCACCGGTCGGGGCCGCGGCGTTCCTGGTCGCCCTCGAAGAAGGGCCCGGCTTCCTGAGCTACCGGGTCCGGCCGGCGACCAGCCACTAGTGCCCGCTAGAGATCGTGAAAGCGTTCATCCAGATTAGTTAGGGCTGGGATAGAATCGCTGCGTAACTCCGAATCGACCCAGGAAGAAGGAGGCCGCCGAAGAATGAAGGCTCTTGTCATAGTGGGGCACGGCTCTCATTTGAACGAGGACTCCAGCCTGCCGGTACACGAGCACGCAGCCCGTATCCGTGAGACTGGTGAGTACGACGAGGTCGTCGAGTGCTTCTGGAAAGAAGAACCCTCCATGCGCCACGTACTCAATACCGTGGAGTCAGACGAAGTATATGTGGTGCCCGCGTTCATCTCGGAAGGCTATTTTACGCAACAGGTGATACCACGCGAACTGAGCCTGGACGGCGCCGTGACTTATAAAGGCGGAAAGAAGATCCGTTATGCGGGGCCGCTAGGTACCTTCGAGAAGATGGCCGATGTGATCCTGGAGCGCGTCGGGGACTTGATGCGCAACAAGGACACCTCCGAGGGCCGTACGGCGCTCGTACTCTTGGGACACGGTACCGACCTGAACAAGAGTTCCAGCGCGGTAATCTACCTGAACGCCGACCGCATCCGGGAGCGGGGACTCTTCGAACAGGTAGTGGTTGCTTTCCTGGACCAGGACCCTGAGGTCGGCGAGGTCGTGGGTAGCGTCGAGGCCGAGCACGTCATCCTGATCCCCGTGTTTATCGCCGAGGGCTGGCACACCCGCGAGACCATCCCCGAAGACCTGGGTCTTACCGGTGAGGTGACCGTCCGTGACGACAGGACAATTTACTACGGCGCCCCGGTTGGCACCCATCCCTCGATGGCCTCTCTCATAACCGGCCGCGCCAGGGAACTAGACCGTGAGGATCAGGCCATACCAGAGGATCAGGTTGTCCCAAGCCCCTCCTGAAAAGCAGAACGTAGCAGCCCTCTCTCGCGAGGCTTTCGCCTCCTGGGTCGCCGTCGCGCCGGACGGGCGGAAGTTCGGGCAACTCCTCATCCGCGGCCTCGGAGACTCCAGCGGGTTCGAGCTTCTTCATCAGGACGATGCGGAAACCCATGGTTTGAACCACTACGATGATGCGCGGGTGGCGCGTGAGATCTCCAAGCTCACCGAGTCCGGCGAGTACCGGCCTCTCAAGAGCGCCCCGAGCCTCCGCCGGGGTTGGAAGCTCGTGGTTGCGGATGACCGGGAACTCATTACCGCGATGAACTACATCTATCCGGCCGCGGCCGCCCACTGGTATCTCCACGGTGAGAGGCAACTCGAAATTACCAGCTACCGGGAGAACGCCGCGCGCCAGAGCGGCATCTACAAGCGGATACAGCGCCTGTCTGATAGGGGCGTGCAGGACGCCGCCAGGGCTTGTTGCGAGGATGCCGTCTGCCTCAAGAAGACGCTGTGGGACGTAGACGAGGATAGGCCTCTTGAGATGGATCGGGGGAGCGGTGAGATCCCCTGCCCCGAGCCGTGCAGCATCTTCGTCTCTTTCGCCCGGCGAGTGAGGCTCTTCGAGCGGGAGGTCAAGCGTGATTTGGATGCCATCGGCCTCTCGCCGAGCGAGAAGGAAGACCTTTCGGCGCTCGTCGAGGCAGCAGCGTCCGGCGAGGTGAAGCTGGCCCGGGAAGCCGAGTTCGAGAAATCCCTCAACGAGCGCCGGATGCGCTACCGGGAGATCACCACGGTCCCGAAGCTCCGCCCGAAGGAGTAGCCGCATCAGGACCAGACCAGCGAACGACGCGATGCTCATGCAACTCGTCCGGGGCGCCCTTGGACGCGAGCCCCGCTCCGTGGATCTTAGCCGGATAAACGTCAGCTCTTGCGGCTTCGTCGTGACGCTGCACGGGGTAGTGGCGCATCCTGACGACCGGATCACCATCGAGGGAGTGGTCGGAAAAGTGCCGGGTGTTCTGGGGGTCGAGAGTAAGCTGGGCGCGGGGTCTGTCTCTCGATAGCCAGTTCGGTTTCCGCTACTTTGTTTCAGGGTACGTGATAAGTATTAGTCAGGAACGTGTCTCTAGACGCAATGGAGGTTTTCTTCATGGCAGCAAAACGCAAGGGCGCAACCATCGGGGCCCGGGTTGGAGCTTTGGTCGCGCCGAAAGCAGGCAAGGCTGTGGGAAGCACAGGCAGGAAAATCGGTCGAATAGAAGGGCGTCTCGCAGCCGGCAAGACGGCGAGTAAGGCCGCTGCGAAGGCGGGCAAGGGCCAGGCGGGGCTGGCGGGCAAGCTCCTGAAGTTCGGAGGCTCTTCGTCCTCGGGTGGTCCATCGGCAGGTAGGCTGGGCGCCAGGCTCGCTCCCAAGGCCGGCAGAGCCGGCGGCAGGGCAGGACGTGCTGGAGCGAAGGCCGCCTACAGGGCCGGCAAAGCTCGATCCAATATCGCCA
>JBBPZK010000082.1:0-6277 GCA_038199155.1 Rubrobacterales bacterium
AGAGGATGGGCAGGATGTATAGCGGATCAGCGTTGGAAAGGTCCTGAAACCAGAGGATGCCACCCGTATGGAAGTCCGGCTGCGTCGGAGGCGTGCCGTGGAATCCGCCGAACCGGCGGATAACGTAGAAAACGCCTATAAACACCGGCATCTGCACCAGGACCGGGAGGCAGCCACCGAGTGGGTTGATCCCTCGCTCCTGATAAAGCTTCATCTGTTCTTCTTGCTGCTTTTGCCGGTTGCCGGGGTACTTGGTCTTTATTTTGTCCAGGTCCGGCTTGAGGTCCTGCATGGAACGCATACTGCGGACTTGCTTCACCGTTAGGGGGAAAAGCACGGTTCGGACGAGCGCCGTAAGGAAGACGATGGACAACCACCACGGCGCCCCGAGTGTGTTGTGGAAGTACAGGAGCACTACTCCCATAACGTTGATTACGGGGTCAAATATATTCTGGAAAAAGTTAATAATTCCGCTCATCGTCTAGGATCGATCACTTGACCGGATCCACTCCTCCTTTGTTGAATGGATTACATCGCAGTACCCGCCAGGCTCCCAGGGCTCCACCCTTTATGGCACCGTACTTCTTTATAGCGTCCAGCGTATAGCGTGAGCAGTTCGGAGTAAACCTGCAAGAAGGAGGAAACAGTGGCGATACGAAATACTGATACAGCCTGATCGCCCCGATGAGAAACTTAGCGATCAAAAGACGATCATCCGAACCTACGCTCTCGAAGCGCGTTCAGCGGTGCGCCCCTTGTCGTCAAGCCTGTGCAAAGCACGAGCAAACTCCTCGTTGAGTTCTTCGAAAGTCGCATCCGCCGAAGCAGGCCGAGCAGACACTACGAGGTCCAAATCGTCGGAAATGCCCGGCAGCGCCGCGTGGAAAACTTCCTTGAGCCGACGACGAACCGTATTGCGTACCACTGCGTTCCCGACCTTTTTCGATACCGATAGCCCCAACCTGGGAGTTCCGAGCTCGTTAGGGTAAGCGTGTACAGAGAAAACCCTGCTTCTGTACGCCGTGCCTTGCTTGTAGACCAACTCGAACTCCGGAGAGTCGGTTAGCCGTGTTCTTCCAGATCTAGGCAAGGACTCAGACAGCCAACTTCTTGCGCCCGCGCCGCCGCCGGGCAGCTATTACCCTCCGGCCGCCGACCGTGCTCATGCGCTTGCGAAACCCGTGAGTCTTTGCTCTCTTGCGGCGATTCGGCTGGTAGGTACGCTTCATACTGCTCTCCCGATCTAGAAAATGACAAAAGATTCGCAAAGAGTATATCCGAAGCACCCAACTCTATCCAACCAAATACCGGCAGGGTTAAAATCTCAACCGCCCCTCTAGGAACCCAGTCTTAACTAAGGAAAGCCCTGGAAAACAACGTTTCTTCAGTGAGTAATGCGTTTACTCGCCTGTCTCTTTGGCATCCAAAGGGTGATTTTGGGGGAGATTGCGCCGAGTCCTCGCAATAGAATCAGACACTTATCCACAAGCTGTGGAAAACTTTGTGGATAACTACGTTAACATCTTGCAAAAGTGCATTTTATGTTCTTCAGCTATAGCGTTGTGGCGAGGGGTGCGATAGATTTTCCATCGGGGATGATGTACTCAGAGAGAACAAACCGGGAGCCCGAAGGGGCTGAAATCAGCATCAGGATCGCGGTGTACGCCGAGGACGGGCGGCCCGAGGTGATCGAGGCTGCGGCAGCGAGTTCTGGAGCGGCCACGACGAAGTTTTCGAAATTGGTTATGGAGCGCGTAGAAGAGAGAGTGCCGGAGGAAGCCGTGCGGGAGGTGATCGAGAACCTCGTTCACGCTAGCTATCGAGGAGTGGTTATTTCGATCCTGAACAACGGAAGCGTAGTGAGGGTCTCGGATAAGGGACCGGGCATCGAGTCGAAGGGTCGGGCGATGGAGTTCGGTTTCTCAGGCGCCACGCTGGAGGCGCTGCGGGGGATCCGGGGGGTCGGCGCGGGACTCGGGATCGCCAGGGCAGCCGCCGAGAAGGTGGGGGGAACTGTTACCATCGAGGACAACATCGGAGGCGGCACCGTTGCAACCATCTCTACGCCGGCGGAAGGCGAAGTTTTAGAACCAAAACTTCCTGCCGAGAAGGCGCCGCCCAAGAGGAGGTATCCGGACGCAGTTCCGAAGATGAACATCTCCGAGCGTCAGCAGAAGGTGCTCATGACGGTGATGGAGGGTGGCGAGGTAGGGCCTTCGACGGTTGCAGATCAGTTGGAGATCAGCGTAAGCACAGCGTACCGCGACCTCTCGGTTCTGGAGGAGCACGGGTTAGCTTCCACGGCCGAGTCCGGCAAGCGGGAGATATCACCGCTCGGGCGGGACCTCGCGGAAGCCATCATTGATAGCTGGGTCAAGTAACCCGTGGCCCGCAACAGAAACGCAGAGGAAGTATGGACTGAGGTCCTAGATCAGGTATCGGAGCATATAAACGCCCCGTCCCTGAAAGTATGGTTCGAAGGCACGAGACCGGTGGACCTTTACGAGGACCGGCTGGAGATCTCCGTTCCAAACTCTTTCGCGAAGGAGTACATAGAGAGCCGCTTCAGGACGCTCCTCGAAGAAGCGCTCGACTCCGTCCTCGGGCAGAGCGACACCACGCTCGCGGTCAGCATCGGCGGCAACGGCGCGGACAATATGGTTGGGGGAAACGGCGCGGAGCCAGTCCTCAAAAACGTCCGAAAGCCGCGGCCTTTCAAGTCGAAGTTTACTTTCGACACGTTCGTGATCGGGGCGGGCAACAGGTTCGCCCACGCCGCTGCGATGGCCGTAGCGGAGACACCGGGGATCGTCTACAACCCGCTGTTTATATATGGTGGAGTCGGGCTCGGTAAGACTCACTTGCTGCACGCTGTCGGGCAGTACGTCGAAGAGCAAGAACCGAGCTTGCGGGTCCGTTACGTCACCTGCGAGCAGTTCACAAACGACTTCATAAACTCCATAGGTTCAAACGATCCGCTCGGCTTCCAGAAGCGTTACCGGGAGAACGACGTCCTCCTCATAGACGACATACAGTTCCTGGAGAATAAAGTGGAGACCCAGGAGGCTTTCTTCCACACTTTCAACGCACTGTACGAGGAGAACAGGCAGATCGTCATAACCTCCGACCGTCACCCGAAGTACATCCAGACTCTGGAAGCGCGGCTCGTGAGCCGGTTCGAGTGGGGACTCGTCACGGACATCCAGCCGCCGGACCTAGAAACCAGGATCGCAATCCTCCGAAAGAAGGCTGCGATGGACCGCCTGGAAGTAGACGATGATGTTCTTACCTTTATCGCTTCTCAAGTCTCGACGAACATCCGGGAGCTGGAAGGTGCGCTGGTCCGCATCCTGGCCTACTCGTCTCTCTACGGGCAAGAATTGAGCGTCCCGCTTGCCGAAGAAGTCCTCAAAGACATACTGCCGGATTCAGCTTATCGGGAGATACCCGTGGAGCTCATTCAGCACGAAGTCTGTCGTTACTTCGGGATCTCGAAAGCGGACTTGATCGGGGCGAACCGATCCAAAGTTTTCTCCTACCCGCGTCAGGTCGCCATGTACCTCTGCCGCGAAGTCACAGACGAATCGCTACCCAAGATAGGGAAGGCCTTCGGGGGCCGCGACCACTCGACCGTCATGCACGCCACCAGCAAGATCTCGAAGCTGATCAACAACGACCGCGATACTTTCAACCAGATCCACGAACTCACCTACCACATAAAAAGCAAACGCTGAAACTATAATTTCCCCCAAAACCCCTTTTATCCCTCCCCTGCAGGGTAGTAGTTTTGTAACAAATGTAAAGCATACGATGCTCGACTTATCCACACTCTATCCACAGGCTCCAAAAACCCTGTGGATAACCACCCCGACTTATCCACAAAGTTGGAGACTTATCCACAGACGTTGTGGATAACATC
Organism: Rubrobacterales bacterium; assembly: GCA_038199155.1. GTDB lineage: Bacteria > Actinomycetota > Rubrobacteria > Rubrobacterales > Rubrobacteraceae > JBBPZK01. The sequence continues at coordinate 3,920 of JBBPZK010000082.1, forward strand.
GCCCAAATGTGGATAACAATATCTTAACTTCCGTATATTTAGGCAACAGAGTCTTATAGTAGGTTTTGTCCTGTGGATAAACCTGTGGATAAGAGGGGTAAAAGCTGTGGATAACTTTGTGGATAACTTTGTGGATAACTTTCACCTGTGGATAAGTCGGGAGTTATCCACAATCCGTCCACAGCTTTTGGGGAGTTATTCACATTTTTGTCCACAGGGCGGTGGATGGGTTTGCGGCTTAGGTAAAAGAGATTTTCGAGTTATCCACACTATCCACAGGCCTTATTATTATTATTAAGATAATACATTAATGGTTTACTACTAATAATAAGGGATAGGAGGACGAGACATGAGGGCTGTTTGTAACACTGATGCGTTTGGTAAAAAGTTGGCTCTGGCTACTCGCGGGGTATCGGCTCGCTCGGCGATTCAGGTGCTTGGTGGGATCCTGCTGGAGGCCGGCGACGGGAAGATGAAATTGTCGGCGACGGACATGGAGTTGTCGATCCAGACTTCTTCGCCGGCGGAGGTCGAGGAGGAAGGGCGAGTGGTTATACCGGCTCGAATCTTCAACGACATCGTTCGGTCGCTGCCGTCTGGGCAGCTCACCCTGGAGCACGACCAAGCCGGCGGGACCGTGAAGCTCACTGCCGGGAGCAACGAGTACAGCATCCGGGCGTATGCAGCGGAAGACTTCCCGCAGTTGCCGCAGTTCGACGACGATAACTCCTTTACGATGTCCGGGGAGTTGTTGGTCGATACTGTGGAGAAGGTGTCGAAGTCGTACTCGCGGGACGAGACGCGGCCGGTGTTGACGGGCATCCTGATAAGCTTCGAGGAGTCGCGGGTCAGGATGGTGACGACCGACTCGTACCGGTTGAGCATCAAGGAGACGGAGCTTGCGACAACCTTCGACGGGTCGCGGGAGGCGATCATACCGGCGAGGGCGATGCAGGAAGTTTCCCGGATATCATCCGCTTCGGAGGAGGAGCAGGTCGAGGTCTCGCTCTCTGAAAACCAGGCACTGTTCAGGGTGGGGGACGTGCTCTTCGGCACCCGGCTCATAGACGGCAACTTCCCTGAGTACCGAAGGCTTCTCCCGAATGCTTTCGAGCGGGAGATCTCAGTTTCGAGGGAGGAACTGATGGGGACGCTACGGCGGGTCAACCTCTTCGCCCAACGCCAGACGCCGCCGGTCCCAGTGAGCCTCGCGTTCTCGGACGGGGCGGTGGAGGTGATCGTGCGGAGCCAGGAGATCGGGGAAGCCCACGAGAAGCTCTCGGCCACCAGCGACGACGATTTCCACATCTCGTTCAATCCCGGATACTTGCTGGACGGGGTTGCGGCCATAGATACCGAGAAGGTGCTCTTTAAGCTCAACGAGTCGCTCAAACCCGGTTTGATAGTGCCTGGGTCTGAGAACGGCGACTCTGGGGAAGAGCCGGACTTCCTGTACCTGATCATGCCGATGCGCGATCCCTCCCAGAACTAGGATTCTTACCCGCCGCGTGGAACTACCTCCCGGCATGACCCTCGGCCAGGCCCTGAAAGCCGCCGCCATCGCCGGTACGGGCGGTGAGGCGAAGGTCCTCATCCAGACCGGGGAGGTCACTGTGAACGGAGAGGTCGAGACTCGTCGCGGTCGCCGGCTGGTTTCTGGTGACGTGGTCGAGGTGGAGGGCGAAGTCGAACGTGTGGAGATCCTTTGAGCGCCTACCTGCGGGCTCTGCGGATCGTTAACTTCCGCAACTACGCCGACGACACGCTCCTCCTGGCTCCGGGACTGAACATCATCGTCGGAGAGAACGCCCAGGGAAAGACGAACCTGCTGGAGGCGATCTCCTTCGCCACCACCGGCTCCACGCCCCGGACCCCCAACGACTCCGAAACGGTTCGGTGGGGAGCCGACTTTACCCGGACCGAGGCCCGAGTTGTCCTGAACGGCGAACGCGACGGCGGAAGCCCTGGAGAGCAACGTGACGAGCGGAGCGTCGCGGTCGGATACGCCCCGAGGCAGAAAAAACGTCTGAGCATAGACGGCGCGCAGGCGACTTCTGTCGCGAGCTACGCAGCCGGTGGCGCCGGAGTACGGGCGATCCACTTCTTCCCGGATGACATCAGGATCGTCAAAGGAGCGCCCGCAGACCGTCGGGAGTTCCTCGACGGCTTGCTCTCGACGCTCCGCCCATCCTACGCTCGCGCCGTCTCCGAGTACGCGAAAGCCGTCCAGCAACGCAACCAACTCCTCCGTCGAATCAGGGACGGCTTCTCCTCCGAACGAACCCTCGGGACCTGGGACAGAAAGGTCGTGGAGCTTGGCTCGACCGTACTCCAGGGACGCGAGGATGCTATCCCACC
>JBBPZK010000083.1:0-5782 GCA_038199155.1 Rubrobacterales bacterium
ACACTCTTTCCCGTCCCTTAGATACTCCTCGAACTCGGCCCACGGCAGGCAGTTGATGACGCTACCTTTCTCGACCCACGCCCTCCTCGCCTGGGCGACCCCGAACTTTATGAGGCTCAGGGAGCTTTCGTCGTGGGCGTCAGTGTCTATGGTGATACGGATGCCCGCGTTCATGGCTTCCCGGACGTAGGGAACGGCGAGGTCGAGACGGTCGGGGTAGGAGTTTAGCTCCAGGGCGATATTCGTGGCAGCGGCTTCCTGTATGAGGCGAGAGACGTTCACGGCGTAGGGTTCGCGGCGGTTCAGGACGCGGCCCGTGGGGTGGCCGATGGTCCGGACGTAAGGGTTGTTTATCGCCCGGATGATGCGTTCGGTCATCGCTTCTTCGCCGACGCCAAAGGAGGTGTGGACGCTCGCCACCACGAAGTCTAGTTCGGCGAGCAGATCGTCTTCGTAGTCGAGGGAGCCGTCTTTGAGGATGTCCACCTCGGAGCCGCATAGGAGGTGTATCTCGTCGTATCTCTCGTCGGCCTTTCGGACGGCTTCGAGCTTGTTCTTGAGGCGTTCGGGGGAGAGGCCGTTCGCGACTTTCAAGCTCTGAGAGTGGTCGCAGAAGATCAGGTACTCGTACCCGAGCTTGATGGCTGCTTCGGCCATGCTTTCGATGGTGCCCTTGCCGTCCGAGTAGTTGGTGTGGACGTGCAGGTCTCCCCGGATGTCTCCGGCCTCGATCAGGGCCGGCAGCTCACCCTTCTCGGCGACTTCCAACTCGCCCGAATCCTCACGCAACTCCGGCGGGATGTAGGAGAGGCCGAGCTTTTCGTAAAGCTCCGTCTCCGTCGCGACGGGCTCATAGTCGCCGGTCCCGGCCTCCGCCAGTCCGTACTCGGAGATGTTGAGGCCCATCTTCACGGCCCGCTCGCGCAGAACGATGTTGTGGGCCTGGCTGCCGGTGAAGTGGTGGAGCAGCGTCCCGAAAGCCTCGGGAGCCACGATCCGCAAGTCCACGTCAACGCCGCCGCATACTATCGAGACCTTCGTGTTCCCGTGGGCGACCACCTCGTCGGTAAACTGTGCCTCGGCGAAGGCGTCCGCTAGAGAGCCGGGATCCTTGCTCGCGGCAACGATGTCCAGGTCGCCGATTGTCTCTTTGCGGCGCCTGAGGGAACCGGCGACCTCCGCCTTTTCGGTGGATGGATGAGAGAGGACGAAGGAGAGCAGATGTTCGCCCAGGGCGGTCGCATCGTTCAGGAGCATCCGGCGCTCGGTGGCGTTGTAGGTCTTGGCGGCGCGCAGGATCCGCTCCTCGCTCTTCTTGCCGAAGCCTTTTAGGGCGGCGAGTCGTCCCTCTTCGAGGTCTGCCAATTCTTCCACGTTCGTGATGTCCAGATCCCGCCAGAGCCTCCCGGCGGTGCGCGGCCCAACGTTAGGGAGCCGCGTGACTTCGACCAGACCGGCGGGGATTTCCTCCGCGAGTTCGGCGAGGATCTCGGGGGTCCTGTTCTCCGAGAGTTCTCTTATTACCTCCGCCGTCGTGGCGCCGATGTGGGGAAGGTCTTTGAGGTTCTCGACCTCCGTGACCGGGCGACCAAGAGAGCCTACGGATTCGGCGGCCCGTTGGTAGGCCAGGACCCGGTAGTGGGCTTCGTCTTTAATCTCCATTAGCGTTACGATGGTTTCGAGAGCGCGGACGATGTCGTTGTTCTGCACCTTGCGGACCCTCCTGTACGATTTGAAACGGTCGCTACCGGGATTATACGTGCCGCATCCGGGCGCGTAACTCGGTATGGATGCAGGCTACAATCTCGCGCATGTTCGACAAAGCCTTCTTACAGAAGATACTCGACTGGATCTCCCGTCGTCTGCACCTGACCATGACCGCCGGTTTATTGCTCGGTCTGCTCGCCTCTATCGCCGTCATAGTTGCCTTCGCCGAGTTGGCCGACGGGGTGGTCGAGGGCGAGAGCCGCCGGTTCGACAGATCTGTCCTACTCTGGATCCACGCCACGTTCCCGGCCTGGCTCGACGGCCCGATGCGCCTCATAACCGCGCTCGGCTACTACTGGGTCGTAGTCCCGCTCTTGCTCGTCGCACTCTACGCTTTTTACCGCAAGGGCCTCGTGCTCTCAGCCGCCCTGCTCGCCATCTCGACCACCGGCGGCATAGTCCTGACAACCATCCTGAAAGCGGTCTTTCAGCGGGCGCGGCCGGAACTCTTTCAGTCGGATTACACGGCTTCGTTCTACTCGTTCCCGAGCGGACACGCGACCGTCGCCGTCGGTTTCTACGGGACTCTTGCCCTTCTACTGGCCTTGCGGCTCGGGGGCTGGAAGCGCTGGACGGTGGCGGCGGTCGGTGTCGCGCTGATGCTGCTCATCGGGTTCAGCCGGCTGTACCTGGGCGTACACTACCCGACGGACATTCTGGCCGGGTATCTCTCTGCCTCGGTATGGGTGAGCACCGTCGGGAGCGCGTTCCTGCTGTGGCGCTCGCTTCGCAGAAAGGAAGAGACAGGTTGAGAGCCGGGACTCGCGTGTTGCTGGTGGAGGATGACCGTTCGATCCTGGAGCTGCTGGAACTGGAACTCGGGCATCGCAACCTGGAGGTCCGGTGCGCCAATGACGGTCCTTCGGCCCTCGAAATCTCGGAGAATTTCCGGCCGGAGGTTGTTGTGCTGGACATCATGCTCCCTGGATTGGACGGCGTCGGGGTTCTGAAACGGCTGCGTCGGCGGGGAGATAGGACGCCGGTCCTGATGCTGACCGCCCGCGACACCCTGCCGGATAAAGTCCACAGCCTCGATATGGGGGCTGACGACTACCTCACGAAGCCCTTTCATGTCGAGGAGTTATTGGCGAGACTCGGGGCGCTGGTGCGGCGGGCGCACGGGGATGAGGTGATCCGTTTCTCGGAGTTGGAGATCAATACCACGACCCGCGAGGTCCGGCGCGGAGAACGAGACATAGACTTGACTGTCCGGGAGTACGGGCTGCTTGAGTTCATGGCCCGCAACCCCCGCCGGGTCCTATCCAGGGATCTGCTCCTGGAGAGGGTCTGGGACCGCGAAGTAGAGCTGGAGTCGAAGGTGGTGGACGTGTATATCGGCTACCTGCGCAAAAAGGTTGACGCCCCGGAAGAGCGGCCCCTGATCCAGACGATCCGCGGGGTCGGCTATACCTTGAGAGAGCCTTGATAGGAGCCTAAAAGACCGTGTCCATCCGCTGGCGGCTCACCCTTTTCAACGCCCTGGCTATAGGGACCATCCTGGTGCTGCTCGGCGTTTTCTTGTTCACGGCCCTCAGTTCGACCTTGCCGTCCAACGTCGAGAGTACGGTGCAGGACCGGGCTCTCGAAGCGGCCCGCTCCATCGGCGCCGGAAAGAAGTTGGGTCCGAAGGAAGTCGAACGCCTTACTCTGAACGGCGTGTACGTGATCGTCCGCGACGGGCAGGGTCAGGTGCTGGCCCGGACGGTGAACCTCGTTCCGAGGAACAACGGACAGACCGATACCGTCTGGCGCCGGACGCTCGTCTCCGGTAACCCTACAGGCGGAGAGGCGAACCTCTCGCCGGAGCCGCCGGATTACGTCTACGCGGTGCCGGTAAATCCCCCCGGCGGCGGAGCCCGCGTGGTCGAGGCCGGTAAATCCTACGAGAGCGCGCGGGAAGCTTTGAACGTTTTCGGGGTGGCGCTTGCGGCGGGGCTGCTGGCAGCGCTGCTGCTCGCGGTGGTCGGGGCGTACTTCCTGGCCCGAGCCGCCCTCTCTCCTGTAGAAGCCGTCGTTGACTCGGCCCGTAGGATCACCGAAGGCGACCTCTCAAAGCGGCTTCCGGTCGCCAACGGCAGAGACGAGATAGGCCGCCTGACGAGAACTATAAACCGCCTCCTCTCGCGCCTGGAGTCCGCCTTCGCCCGCCGGGAGGAGACCCTCGCCCGGCAGAGGAGCTTCACCGCCGACGCCAGCCACGAGCTAAGGACCCCCCTGACCTCCATCTCCGGCTATGCCAGGATGCTCGACGAGTGGGGCCTCGAAGACCCGGAAGCCGCCCGCAAGGCGGTCGCCGCCATCAAGAGGGAGTCGGAGCGTATGAAGTCACTCGTGGAAGAACTGCTCATCCTCGCCCGCGGAGACGAAGGCGTACCGCTCAGACGCAGCCGCCAGAGCCTGGACGCTTTGGCCGGTGAGGCAGTGAGAGGAGCTCGGGAGGCAGCCGGTAACGGAGCCGGCAAGCCATCGGTCGGGTATCAGCCATCTGGGGGTCTCGTAGAAGGTTACTTCGACCGGGACCGCATCCGGCAGGTGGCGGACATCTTTCTGGACAACGCTGTAAAGTACACTCCGGCGGGCGGCGAGGTGCTCGTGTCGGCGCGCGAGGAAGCCGGATGGGCGGTGTTGGAGGTTTCGGATACGGGCGTAGGCATCCCGAAAGAGCAGCTACCGCTCATCTTCGAGCGGTTCTACCGGGCTGATACGGCACGCGCGACGGAGGGAGCGGGCCTCGGCCTCTCTATCGCCCGTCAGATCGCCGAAGCCCACGGCGGCGTGGTCGAAGCCAGGAGCGAACCCGGCAAAGGCTCCACGTTCACCCTGAAGATGCCAACGAACAGTACTTCCGGTGAATAGTCCCCGCCTGCGAGTGCTTCTTACCCTTCTCTTACCGTCCGATGAGATGCTTGATCTCGACGTAAATCCAGGGATAAACTGGCGCCGGGAGTCCATCCCGAACGCCTGGAGATGGAGAAGCTAGACCGTGGGGGTGCCGTAACCGGGATGGTCGGATATCTAGTAGCCATACCGGCGCTCTTGCTGATACTGCTGACGTTCTTCGTGCGCCGCTCTCAGGCTCCTCCTGGAAACTCGTCTCCGAAGTTTTTCGAACCTCGCGGCTTTGATCCCGTTTCCGGTTGCAGAGCGCTGGTCTTGACGGCTGCTGTTGGTGGAGGACACAAGGCGGCTGGTCGCACCGTGCGGGCCGAGTTGGAGCGGGCCGGATGTGAGGTAGTCGAGGAGGATGGTTTGTGGATCATGAGCCGCATCCTCGGTTGGTCGCTCTCCCACGGTTACTGCAGCCAGGTCCGGCGCACCCCGAGGACGCTGGGCGCTATCTTCGCCGTAACTTCCAGGAGAGCCGGGGCGGGCGTCGTTCGATTCCTGGTTGGGTTGTTTTGCGCCAACCGGCTGTTGGGGCTGCTCGAAAAAGAGCGGCCGGACGTGGTGATCTCCACTTACCCGCTGGTCACCGCCGCCCTCGGCCGCCTGCGGGCGAAGGGCAGGCTGCGCGCGCCGGTGGTCGCCGTCGTCGCGGACTATGGGGTTCATCCACTGTGGGTGGTCCCCGAGGTCGACCTGCACCTGGTCGTCTCCCGCCGCTCGGCAGAGTTGGCCGCGCGCGCCGGGGGAGAGGCTGCCCTGGTCCGTATGCCGGTGGATCCAGCGGTCCACGCCGTCCCGGACAGGAAAGAAACCCGCGCGGTCTTGGGAGTCCCACCGGAGGCTTTCGTGTCGCTCGTGGTGGGAGGCGCCTGGGGTATTGGAGACCTCGAAGGAGCCGCCCGGTGCGCCGTCGAGGCCGGTGCGTACACGGTCGTCGTGACGGGTGAGAATACCGGGCTCAAGGCTCGATTGGAGAAGAAGTTCACCGGCCGGGAGGACGTTTTGGTGCTGGGCTGGAGGGAGGATCTGCCTGCGCTCATGGCGGCGTCTGACTGCCTGATCCAGAACGCAGGTGGCATGACCTGCATAGAAGCTATCGAGTTGGATCTACCGGTGATTTTCTACGACG
>JBBPZK010000084.1:0-4772 GCA_038199155.1 Rubrobacterales bacterium
ATGAATCCTCGGCGTCGCTTCACCGCCGGCGAGGACCACCGCAGACGGGGTGCGCGCAAGTGTAAACCAGTTGGGTCGTACGCTTGTAACTCCTGAGTTGCTTTCCCTTCGTAGGCGTTGCTCCCTCCATAGTGCTTTACACTTGCGCGCAAGACGAACGCTCCGGCCTTGCCGCTCTCACGGCCTTCGTTATCCCGCTCGCAGAAGCCCCTCTCTTCCAACCGGGCAAGAGCTTTCGCCAGCGTCCGGCTGGAAACTTTCGTCTCCAACTCCAAGTCCCCCCACGACTTCACGACCCGGATCCCGCTAGAGACAGTCTTGCCTTGACGCCTGGCAGCCTCTATGAGCTTGAGGGCGACGTCTCGGTCCGAGTGTCCGCCCTGGCCCTTCCACTCCTCCGACCAGAACCGCCGCTCCAGGTCCTCGACGAGGGCGCGTAGTCTCTCATCCTTGGAGAGCCGGATCCGGCCGAAGTCCTCCGGATCGAAGCGACGCGCCAGCATCTTGAGTTCGTTCACGGTTCCGCCGGCGACCAAGTAGTCGTCTACGCCCTTCTCCGGTCCTGGCAGGTAGACGACCATGACCTCCGCGCCCAGACCCTCCAGCCGCTTAATGATGTCCTTTAGGGCGAGTTGTACGCCCTCCTTCTCCCTCACATCCTTATCGAAGACGATGTACACTCGCCGCCCGTTGAGCCTGATGGATTTCCAGCACGGCAGCATCTCGCCGCCACGTTGCCAGTTCCACACCCCGATAAGCCCCACGGTGCAGAGCCCGCGACTGGTTAGGGCGTCGGCTTTCTTGATGCCCTCCGTGATCCAGAGATCCCCGTCGCCGCAGCGGGCCTCCTCCCTCATCCGTGGGTGGACGTCGAGAATGCACTCCGAGCCGCCGGCGGTCTCGTACTTGATGGACTTGCCTTTCTTATCCCGGCGGGGATTATCAGGCCGGAGTTGAGAACTCCGCGTAATGCCGTCCGGGGAGTACATCGGGACTCGCAAAGCTGGAGCGCGGCGCTGATATTTCTTGAAGTCCAGAAGCTCCGCCCGGCTTCTTACGGTCTCATATCCCCTCTCCGCCGCGACGGCTGGATCTACGCCGGAGTCTTCAAAAAGCATCCGGGAATGTGAACCGGAGAGCATGCTAGATTCGTTATTCGGGTAGACTGTCACGAGCGCCTCCCCTGCACTATTAGTTCAGGGTTGCGCATCTTGCGGGGGTCCGGGCTAGCTTGGCGGCGGGTGCCGGTCCCCTCTCTTTTTGTTAGAATCATGTCACGGTCCTTTCGTGGGGGACTGCATTGACTTGGCCGGGCTGGCGGGCTCGGCCCTTCTTTTTCTCGGTGTGGTCGGCAGGCTATGCAGTGGATTGCCTTCTCGCTTCTTCAGCGGCCTGCTCTTCGATGATGCGGTCAACAACGCCCCACGCTTCGCGTAGCTGGCGGCGCTGTTCGAGTTCGGGCAGCTCTTCAAACTCCTTGGCAGCCTCATCTATCATCGCGATCTCGGCTTCCGTGAACTCTCGCTCCTCGTTTAGCTCCGGGGCCGCAACGAGTGTTGCGTTATTGACGGCCTCTACGGCCTCCTGCAGCTTGTTATGGACCTCAAGCAGCTTTCGGTGTTCGGTCCGGGCGAGATCTTCCGGCAACAGGTTCTCTATAGTCGGCATCAGTCGATCGCCAATGATCTCGAAGAATTGCGCCGCCTGGGTATTCGTCGCGATAGAGTACGCTATCGCGCCGGCAGCCGAGTCAAACAAGCCGCCGCTCTCCGCTTCCCTCCTCCATTGTTCAGCGGCCTGCTCGAATAGGTGTTGCCAATCCTCAAGTAGACCCGGCGGTAATAAAGAGCCCCGCTCCTGCGGCTCTTCAACGAGCTCAAACGGAAGCGGGGCTTGCAATTTTGGGAAGAAGTCGGCCACCTCCACGTCGAGGGCCTCCGCCAGTTTCTCCAGCGTCTCAACCGTGGGGCTGCGCTCGCCGTTTACTATGCGATAGATCGTCGCGGGATTCAGGCCAGCCTTCTCGGCCACCTTTATCCGGGACAAACCGCGCTCCTCCATTATTTCCTTCAGTCGCTCCACCCGCACCTCCGAGTCCGCTTTCGGTGCATTATCCTTCGCCCATCGCCAAAAGTCAAATACTTCTTCGCCTATAGTCGTAGGACATTCACGGCGCCGATATTCCGAGTTGCTTGCAGATCTTGCGGGCGGTCACGTTGTCGATCTCGCCGTGCCGGGGTACGGCCGTGCGCTTGCCGGTGGCGGTGTTGCGGTAGATGTCGTGGTTGGAGCCGGAGCGCAGGAACTCGCAACCGTTGGCTTTCAGGTGGTCGAGGAGTTGGCGACGCTTCACTAGCCCCGGCTACCGAGCGGCTCCCGGACAATTCCCTCATGCCCGGCCAGGTCCTCCTCGGCCATTTCCCGATTAGTCTCCAGGACGAGCTCGACGGCCTCCCGGATCATCATCCGGGCTTCCTCCATCGTGCGCCCCTGGCTTATTGCTCCGGGGACCTCCGGACAGGTAACCACGATCCAGCCGTCCTCTCCGGGTTCGTAGACGGCCGTGAGCCTGTCCATGATCGACTCCTCCGGGACCGCCCTTCCTACCTCCGAGTCTCCGATAAAGGCCTCCAGGTCCTCTTCACTGACCCGGTAGGAGTTACCGATGAACGTGCTAGGTATCCTTCCGGCCTTCACGTAGCGGCGGGCGGTGTCCTGCGAGACCCCCAGCCTCCGCGCGACCTCCGTTAACTTCAACATGCTCTCCTACCTCCTCTACTTGCCTACGAGGATATTTTATCAGAAAAACCTACGCAAACCTATGCACGCGGCCACAGTTGTGCTAGAATATCCGTAGATAAGAAAACGGCCCCCGCAGGAGTTCCCGCTCCCCGGAGGCCCGGCCCACACAGACTTGGAGGTCACTGTGGACACGATAGAGTCTAGCCCATCCAGGGTACGCCGCACCACTCGCCACCACCGCGTGGACGAGGACTTCCTCGCCCTTCTCGAAGAGGACTTCGGCATACCGCTGTTCTCTCTTAACCGCGCCTTTCTCGGAATGCCGCCGGAGCCGAAGAAGGAAGCCATCGCTTTGTGCGAGTGGGCCGTACGGGTTACCAGCGGAGATCCCGACGAGGCCAGAGACGCGCTTCGAGCGTGGGCCAGGAAGCATAAGCAGGGCCAGTACAGCCCGCGCCTGCAGGACGGCCATGTCGCTACGTTCGGCGGCGTCGAGGCACGAGGGGTATAGCTCCAACCATGTACCCACCAGCGGAGCTACCACGAACGCGAGCGCGCGGACCACCACGGAGGCTTTCTAGTCGATAAGAAAAGCCTACAGAGGAGAAGAGAATGACTGAGTTGATGGATAAGGGCAACGAACAGAAAGAGGACTTCCCGGTCGGGAGTTGGGAGCATCCGGACGCCGGCGGTATCGTGCGGCGCGGAGAGGGCGTCAGCGAGTGGTTTAGCGGTTACGTGGAGACCATCGGGGAGGCGCCTCACTGCTTCGCCGGGCATGAGTTCGGGTGCGCGCGTCTCGCCGTCATGGAGGTCTACGGGCTCGGCTTCTGCGAGATCCACGGAGAGGAGGCGGCATCAGCGGCGCTGGAGGAGGTCTCCTTCGACCTTGAAGAGAAAGAAGGGCCGGAACTGTCTCCGCACGTCGAGCACGCGCTCCGGCTGGCTATGAAGTCCTTGCCGGATCCTAGCGAAGAGAGCTTCGAGACTGCTCTCCTGAAAGCCTTCCCGCTCGACAAGTGGGCACGGGAGCGGGTAGAGGCGGAGACCTTCGCCTACATCAAGGAGCCGACAGCGGGATTTTCGCCGCCCTACGACACCCACCTGGGCGACAGGAGGCTGGTGTGCAGGCACATGCGGGAGGCATTCGAGAGGCGCGCCACGTGGCTTGTCGAGATGCTTGAGAAGGAGCGGGAGACATCCGCTGCACAGGCGGCCTGGGCGCTGGCCCTGGAGAAAGAGGCCGACCTGCGAAAGTCCTAGCAACCTAACCTAGCTTCGCTGGGCCGGGGCTATCATTGGTCCCGGCCCCTATTGAGAGGAGTAGCGGATGGTAGAGGAAGTATCCGAGGTTGAGAAGAAAGTCCACGTCCGCGTGATGGGCTTGATCGTCAACTCTAGTGAAGCCACTGAAGCGGACCTGCGAGAATTCATTGATGATCTGTGGTCCGATCCTGACCGCCGATACGAGTTCCATGAGAAGTGCCGCGTCCTCTTCGAGGAGAGCGATATCAACCAGGACATTAAGCCCGGTATCCAGGCGGAGATTAGAGACTCGTTAAACAACGCGCAATGGAACACTGAGGATGAGGCATCCGCAATAGCCTCTCCGCGTGTAATGTCGTTGATGCAAGACGCTGGAGTCTATAAAGAGTTTGGTGAGGCTGCTGTGGAGTCTCGCGTTCGCGCCTTCGTCGAGTACGTCCTGGATTATCTGGAGATCCCACATTCTTAAAAGCCGGGAGCGCGGCTTGAATCTAATGCTCAAGCATTGGTTGTTGCAGAGGTAGTTGGCGGGGATGCAGCCCGTGGGGCTCAAGTCAGCCCCACGGGGAAAACAAGTTGCAGAGGTAGTTTCGTCGGGGGTGGAGATGCAGCCTCAAAAAGTGCGCCCGGGCGCACGAATCCCAAGTTCCGGCCCTAAATATGTGAGCGGGAAACAAGGTTTGGCCCCAAAAGGCGCCAAAGACTAGAAAGAGGTCATGTCCGTTGTGCGCCAGGGCGCACAACGCCGAAAAGAGAGACCAGCC
>JBBPZK010000085.1:0-13131 GCA_038199155.1 Rubrobacterales bacterium
CGTCCGGCACGTAGCCGGGCAGGAGTAGAGGGCGTGCTAGCCGCCGTTTTCGACGGACCCGGAGAGATGGAGGTCCGGGAAGTCGAGACCCCGGAGATCGGGCCGGACGAAGTCCTAGTCAAAGTAGGGGCGAATACTGTCTGCGGCACCGACGTGCGTATCCTGCGCGGAGAAAAAACGAAGGGTATCGGTCGTCCGGCCATCCTCGGCCACGAGTTCGCGGGACGCATCGCCGAAGTCGGCGGGGAGGTGCGAGACTACGAGGTAGGGGCGACGGTCGCGGTCTCCCCGGCGATACCGTGTCTCCGCTGCTACTTCTGCCGCAACGGGATGGAGAATAACTGCGATTATCCGCGCATTATGGGCTACGATCTGGGCGGCGGCTTGGGTGAGTACGTGCGCGTCCCGGCCGGGGGCGTCAGGGCGGGCAACCTGTTCGTCACGCGGGAGGAATTTCGTCCCGAGTATCTGGCCCTGGCAGAGCCGCTGGCGTGTTGCGTCAACGGGCATCATCGCTCGCGCATCGGGCTCGACGACACGGTTCTCATCATGGGGGCGGGGCCGATCGGGCTATTTCACCTCCAGCTCTCTCTCCTCTCCAGCGCGAGGACTGTGATGGTGAGCGAACCCTCCGAGGCTCGCCGGGAATTCGCCGGAAAGCTAGGGGCGCACGCCACCGTGGATCCCACGAAAGAAGACCTCGCCGCCGCCGTCCACGAAGCGACCGGCGGACTCGGGATGGATGCTGTGACGATCTGCATCGGTGTGCCGGCTCTTGTCAACGAGGCTTTCAGGTTGGCCCGGAAAGGTGGGAGGGTGAACGTCTTTGCGGGGTTGGCCGGGGCCGGTTGGGCGGAGGTGGAAGCTAATCTGATCCACTACAAAGAGTTGGAGGTGACGGGGACTTCGGACTCGCGCCGCACCGATTACAGAACCGCCCTGCGCCTGATCGAGACCGGAAAAATCGCCGTGGAACGGATGGTGACCGACCGCTTCCCCCTCGAATTGGCCGTCGAGGCAATAGAGAAATCAGCGGGCGGAGAGGGGATCAAGGTAGCCGTCGTCCCCTAGCGAGGGTCAGGCCTTACCGGCCCCGGACGTAGCGGATCGGTCGAGGAACGCGAGGACGAGGGCCGAGGCGACGAGTACGGCGCACAGGTAGAAGGCCGGAGAGTATCCGAGCGTGGAGATCACGAGCCCGAACAGGACGGCCCCGAGCCCAGTACCGGCGTCGAAAGAGACATTCCAGAGAGTGCTACCGAGCCCTTGCTCGCTCCGCGGGACGCGCTCCATCACCAGGAGCAGGGTCGAGTTCTGGAGCAGTCCGAAGCCGGTTCCGAAGAGTACGGCGGAGACCATCATCACCACGCCGCCGGAGGCGAGCCCCGCCACTCCGAGGGCGGTAGAGATCAGCCCTGGCACGAGGAGAGGGTGCGAGTCGCGGCGGTCGCCGAAGCGCCCGGCCCACCAACGGGCAGCAGTCGAAGTGACACCGACCACGAGGAGCGCCCCCGCCGCCGAGAGAAGCCCGGACCCCGGCACGGCCAGCGGAAGGAAGGTGACGACCACGCCTCCCGCCATCGTCGCGGCCGAGAACAAGAGGACTATACGCAGCAAGGGGCCTCTTCCGAGCCCCTCGAAGAAACCGGCGGCCCTCTCTCCGGCTTCTCGTTCCGATGGTACTCCGCCATGGATGCCTGGGATGGCGGCGAGCCCGAGCAGCGGGGTTGCGCCTCCTATAAGGAACACTATCTCGTAGCCTACGTGTCCGGCCATCCAGATCCCCAAAGAGTTGCAGAAGATAGTCGGCAGCGTGATTGCGACCCCGAGGACCCCGAGCGCCTCTCCCCGGCGTCCGGGCGGGGCGAGGCCGACGATCAGGGAGGCGAAGAGCACCGTGACGATCCCGAACCCGACTCCCCGCGCCAACGTCACGGCGAGCGTGGACACCACTCCTCCGGCAAACACGTACAGGAAGGACGGTACCCCGAGGAACAATAATCCGGCGGCGAGGACCGGGCGGTGGCCGAAGTTTCTAAGGAGGCGCGGCATCTGGATCTGGGTCAGCACGGTCGAGAACATGAAGACCGCCGTAACGAGCCCCGCCCCGGAACTTCCGCCGCCCAACTTATTCACGTATAACGGCACGACCGAGAGCAGCAACTGGAAGCCGAAGAGGGCGGTAAACGAGGTGAAGACGAGTAAAACTATGGGACGGGTCATCAACGTTTCCCGTGCCGTAGTCGTTGCATCCTTAGAGCCGTTCATCCGGCCGCCTTCGGTAGTTTACGAGTCGCCGGAGCCCAGACTACTTCATCAGGTGGAAGACCGTCGCCTTGATGACGGTGCCGAGTCCGCGGCTGGAGTTCAGCTTTAGCTGCGGCGCTCCCCAGACGAGCGCCAGGATGCCGGCGAGGGTGGCGAGGATGACGCCGGGGATCAGGAACGCCGACCAGAAGCCGAGCGTGGATGAGACCAGCCCGCCTCCGATGGGGCCGACGGCGAAGCCTACAGCGACCGCCGAGGACGCAACCCCGAAAGCCGCGCCGCGTCGTTCCTGTGGAACCGCGTCCCGGATTGCCAGGTTCGCAACTGGCACCACGCCGCCGAGGAAGAAGCTGGTCACCAGGCGCAAAACCCACAGCTCCGGGACGGTCGAGACGAATGCCTGGGGGATTGCTGTGAGACCGGCGAATGCCAGCGCGAGGACTATCGCCCGTCGCGCCCCGATCCTCCCGGCGATTCGCCCGCCGAGCACGGAACCGGCGGCCGCGGCCAGGGCTCCGGTGCCGAGGATCCAACCAGACTGGCCCGCGATATGCTTTCCTGCCGCTTCCAACGTAGCCAAGAACCCCGGCAATGCCACCCCGACGCTCGTTATGGCGATGTGAACCACGAACAGAGCGAGCAACCCCGGCGCCAACAACCTGTAAGGCAACCCAACCTTGCCTCGCTCCCCGGATTCCTCTTCACTCGACTCTGCCCGCGCGGGCTTGACTTCCCTGACCCCGAACAGCACCATCATGCCGGATGCGGCAAGCAGCACGGAGGTCAGGAAGAAAGAGTGCCGGAGGCCGGCTATCTCGGCGAAGGTCCCTCCCATCGCCGGGCCGAGGCCGGCCGCGACGAAGATGACCATCTGGAGCGCCCCGAGCCTGAAACCGGCCTTCTCTTTCGGCGCGGTCGAGGCGACGAGGGCGGTCGCCGCCGGGACTGTTCCGGTCAAAGTTCCCTGCAAGAGCCTCAATACGAGTAGCTGCCAAGGGCTCGTGACGAAGCCCATGAGACCCACGACGACCGAGGCGGCGAGCGTCGCCCGCAGCAGCATCGGCTTCCGTCCGACCCGGTCGGCCAGCCGTCCCCAGAGGGGCGCTGCGAGGGCCATGGTCACGCCGGCGGAGCCGTTTATGAACCCTGCCCACGCAGCCGCGTGTCCGGCGTCTTCGATCCCGAGTTGCTGCACGTAGAGCGGCATGAACGGCATCACGAAAGTGAAACCAGCGGTTGCGATGAGCTGGGCGACCAGGAGCATCGAAAACGAGAAGCCGCCCGCCGCGTCGTGGCGCTCGGAGACCAGACGCTTCACCCGACCCCTCATCTACGACCCCTCCGACCCGCCGGAGAGACGCGCGGCATGAGTATTTCTTCCTGTTCCAAACTACGGATTTCGTTTCCTCAGATCTCGATTGTTTTTTGGGCCGATGCCGGCACGAGCAACCAAACTTCCGTCAGGCTGGCTCGACCGAAAAGCGGTAGGCCCTCAAAGACTCCTACTTACAAGATACCGAACTCGAACGTATACGTCCAAGTCGGTCCGTTAACGAGTTCACCAATCCGCCGGGAGAGTGTGGTTGGGTAGCCTCGGTAGCTACTGTGTTTCGGGCTTTTCGGCTTCCAGGACTTCGATGCGGGCTTCGCAGATAGCTATATCTTTCTGGAGTTCCTCGCGGAGAGATTGGGCGCCTTTTAAGTCTTTGCGGATCTTGGCGACCCGTTCGGCCACCTCTCGTTCCCGCGCTTGCAGGTGCTCGGTGGTTTCACGCAGGACTGCTTCTCTGGTCGCTTCCTGGGCCGTGTCCCGGACGGTCAGAAACTCGCGGACGGCGGCGAGCGAGAAGCCCAGGTCCTTGAGCCGCAGGATGCGTTCAAGCCTCTCGACATCCCGTTCCCGGTAGAGTCTAAAACCACCCGGCGAGCGTTCTTCCGGTTCGATCAGGCCGAGTTCCTCGTAGTACTTGATCGTCCTCGGGCTAACCCCGAGCTTTCCCGCCACCTCTCCGATCTGCGCGAGTTCTCTGGAAGCGTTCATCCTTTACTCGTCTCTTCCCTCTTGTATGGTCCATCCAGTATCCAATATAGAATCCTAGCAGAGGCCGGAGTTCAGTCTCGTGAACGCGATGCCGGAGCCCGCCGGATCCGAGCGATGAGGTATAAAGTCTACTCTCATGGACCCTCGCACCATACAAAGAAGCCGACCGCCTTGCGGGAAAGCTCCGTCCAGATGGGACTTCCGGCTGCGGGCCGCTATCGGCGTCGCGCTTCTGTTGATAATATTTTCCCTGACGACCGCTTGCGCCTCCGGTGACGCCCGGAGTAGTTTGGGGTCTTCGGAGGAGAAAAGTTCCGACTCTTCCACGGCACCAACGCCTAAAACGTCTACTATGGAGAAGAAAACCTCCGGCCGGGAGCGGGCTGTCGCGGGTCAGGCGGTTGACCTGTCGGGTAGGACTCCGGCGGCTGCGGCTTACAGGGTGGCTTCTTCCGGGCTTCGTGGGATCACCCCGGATAGTGTTGGAGCCGTCTATCGCAGCGTCCTTGACCCTTCGTGGTCCTCCGTGCGGATCTCCGAACCGGGAGGAATCGCGGACTTCGTTATTTTCCTGAGAGAGAAAGACGGACTCTGGCGCGCCCGCTACTCTATCCTCGCGGACGACCCGGACCACCCGGAGAACGATACGGCGGCGCTAGAAGGTGTGCCGGACGACCTGCTAAAGGCGATCTACCCCGAACAGTTGGCCGCTTTCTATCCCGGCCTCCACGCTGGGGCAACAAAGCCGGGGAAGCTGCCTACCGTGGGCCGCCTGCAGTTCGCGCCTCCTGTCCCGGTCGTGGAAAGCGCGTCATCGCGCGAGGCCCGGCGATTGGAGCCCGGCGTGGAAGAAGTGAAGAAAGCCGTAGAAAGCTACGGTGGGGTGGCCGGAGTGTACGTGCGAGACCTGAAAGGGGGATGGGGCTACGGCGTGCGCCCCGACGAGGAGTTCTTCAGCGCCTCGGTCATAAAAGTGCCGGTCATGGTGGCTGTCTACCGCGAGATAGACGAGGGAAAGCTTTCTCTCTCGGATACTTTCACGACCAGGCCCGAGGACTGGGCCTCCGGCGCCGGCTCGTTGCAGTGGGAGACGGCTGGAACGCCGCACACCGTCGAGGATTACTTGTCGCGTATGATCACGCAATCCGACAACGTGGCGGCGAACGCTCTGGTACGCATCGTCGGGGGGCGAGCGTACGTCAACAAAGTAGCCCGCTCGATGGAGGCCTCCGACACGCTACTGTATGAGAAGATCACGAGCGAACGGGCCATAATCACGGCCCTGGACAATCGCACCACCCCCCGCGACATGACCACGATGCTCCAGCAGATAGCCAACGGCAAAGCCGCGAGCCCCGAGAGCTGCAAAGCGATGGTCGAACTCTTGCGCGAGAACACTCTCGAATCCTGGCTCGAAGCGGGCATTCCCAAAGAAGTTGCCGTAGCGAACAAAGCTGGTTGGATCTACAAAGTCTACGACGAAGTAGGCATAGTCTTCCATCGTAAAAGGCCCTATGCCGTAGCGATACTCTCCGAAGCAGGACCCGCCGACCCCAGGAAAGCAAAGCCCGGCCTGAAAGAGATATCCGCCGCCGTCTGGAAGACACAGAGTCTCCCCTGATCCGGCGAGAGCCAACAAAACATCCTCGATCTCCAGAGTCTCCACCGATCGGTTAACCTGGTTTTAATGCCCCGTTTACCCACCTGAAACACAACGAGAGGAGGCTATCTGTAACATTCCTTCTAAAGCCAATTTCGTGACGATGGGAGAGAAGTGCCAGATGGATCGAGCGTACAGCGGATCAAGAAAGAGAAGCGCAGCCTCGGCATAGACCCGGCTCCCGCCGGGATGTGCCGGCGCAAGTTCCTGACCTTTCTCGGGACCGGCTCAGCGGCGCTTGCGGCCGGCAGTTCCGGGCTCCTCGCCGGGCGTGCCAATGGTGCGGAAGGCGGCACCACGGGCTCGACCAACGGAAGTACGATGGCGGAGAACAGTTCGAACGGTAGCTCTCAGGCTTTCTTTAAGCCCATAGAGCCAACCGATAAGGACGACGTGGTGCTGCCCGAGGGGTTCAAGTACAAGGTCATCCGCAAGTCGGGAGACCGGATCACCTCTGACGGCCGGAAGTTCGGCTTCAACAACGACTTCGTCGCCTACTTCCCCATAGACACCCTCGACGGCGGCGACAACAGCGAAGACGGCATCCTGTGGGTCAACCACGAGTACGTGGACTCCAAGTGGGTCTCCGGTTTCGAGGACAAAGACGGCGCGAAGCGGACGAAAGACCAGATCAACAAAGAAAAAGCGGCCGTCGGGGGGTCGGTGATACGGGTCCGCAAAGAGAACGGCGAGTGGAAGTTCGTCGAGGACGGAGACCACAACCGCCGCATCGACGCCACGACCCCGATCTCCCTGACCGGCCCCGGCTCGGGCTCTAAACCACTCAAGGGCGCGAAAGAGGTCGCCGGCACGCTCGCCAACTGCGGCGGGGGCGTCACCCCCTGGAACACGGTTCTCTCTTGCGGGGAGAACTACCAATACTACTATGGAGAGCGGACGCCGAAAGACGCCAAAGACGACGAGGCGACCTCGGACGCAACCTGGCTCAACGCCGGTGACCCTCAGCCACCCGAGCACTACGGCTGGGTCGTCGAGATAGACCCGTTCGACAAGAACTCAAAGCCCCAAAAACACACCTGGCTCGGGCGTCTCCGGCACGAGAACGCCGCCATCACCCTCTCCAAAGACAACAAGGCCGTCGTCTACATGGGACACGACCAGGAAGACGAGTGCATCTACAAGTTCGTCTCCAAAGACAAGTACAAAAAGGGCGACTGGAGAGCGAACATGAAGCTCCTCTCCGACGGTATGCTCTACGTCGCCGACTTCGCCAACGGGAAGTGGACCGCCCTCGACTACAAGAATAACGATCTGTTCAAAAAGAACGGCTTCAAGGACCAGGCAGACGTGCTCACGCGGGCTCCCGACGCCGTCAAGCTCACCACGGAAGAAGGCGAACCACCCATCGGCACCCCGATGGACCGCTGCGAAGACATAGAGGTAGACCCGAAGAGCGGCGCCGTCTACTGCTCCCTGACGAACAACGAAAACCACGGCAACTTCTACGGTCAGATCATCCGCATGACCGAATCAAACGGAGACCCCGAGGCAAAAGAGTTCTCCTTCGAAGTCTTCGCCGCCGGAGGGCCCCAGACCGGCTTCGCCAGCCCCGACAACCTCGTCTTCGACCGAAACAGCCACCTCTGGGTCATCACGGACGTCTCGAGCAGCAGCCTAAACAAGGGCATCTACAAGACCTTCAAGAACAACGGCGCCTTCTTTATGCCGGCGGGTACGGCCGGTCCGGGCGGCGAAGTCTTCCAGTTCGCCAGCGCCCCTGTAGAGTCGGAGATGACCGGCCCCTACTTCACCCCCGATGGCAAAACCCTCTTCCTGAGCGTCCAGCATCCGGGAGAAGAGAGCGAGAGCACCAAGAACCCGACCAGCACCTGGCCCACCGGAGACAAGCCGCATCCAGCCATCATAGCTATAACCGGCAGCTTCGCGTAGCGGGAACAGGCACCACCATCAAAGACTGAACGCTCCTTGAAGCAAAGCTCCGGGCTGCTGCCAAAGGTGTCCCGGACACGCTGTTACCGTCACTCTTGCTCCCGAAGTAGGTTCCGTCTTTGGAAGCGAGATTAGCCGCGCGTCGACACCACTTTCCGGAGAGAGCCGCGCCTCTGTCCGGATGAATTGTCTGGAGTCGAAGAGGACCTTTGTACTCTTGCCCCGGTTCCTCGGAGCTTTCTCTTACGCTTCTTCTCGCCCTGAGTGCTCTAGCGTACCGTGAGGTCGCTTGGTTGGATCACACCATCGCCATTTTCCCGAACGTAGTATGATCCACTATATACCCCCGGTGCGTATTATTAGAGAAATATCAACGTCGTGGGAAGAGACTGTCAGACGGCTTCGACGGATGGAGAAAACTAATGGACGACACACCAAAGAATAGCTTTCGAGGGCTGAGTCGCAGAGATTTTCTAAAGGTCGCAGGGGTAGGGACTGGGGCTCTGGTCCTGGGCGGTTGTAGTCCCCTGACTTCTCAGAAATCCCGGAAATCCGGTGGACGTTCGGATAGTACCTCGGCGACGAGTCGGGTGAAAGAGTACGCTCTTACCGCTGCTCCGATGAGCTTAGATCTCAACGGTCGCAAGGTATCTACCTGGGGTTTCAACGAAAGCCTGCCGGGGCCGGAGATAAGGCTCAAGGAAGGCGATACGCTGCGTGCCAGGGTGAGCAACAACCTTCCCGCCGGCCTCACCGTCCACTGGCACGGGCTGCCGATCGTCAACGAGATGGATGGCGTCCCGAACGTCACCCAGCCCCCGATCGGGAAGAACAAAGACTTCACCTACGAATTCAAGATCCCGGTCTCCGGCACCTACTGGTACCACTCCCACGTCGGTCTTCAGCTGGACCGGGGCGTATACGGACCCCTGATCCTCGAACCCAAGAAAGAAACTCTTTCCTACGACAGAGAGTACGTCTTGATGCTCGACGACTGGCTCGACGGGGTCAAAGGAACCCCGGAAGACGAGTTGAAGAGCCTCAAGTCAGGCGGCAGCGCGATGGCCGGCATGGACAACATGGGTGGAATGAAGGGGATGAACATGGGCGGGATGAATGAGACCCCGCGCCAGTGGCAGCCGGATGTCATCTACCCTTACTACCTCGTAAACGGTAAACCGGCCGAGTCGCCGGAAGAGCTGAAAGTAAAGAAGGGTGAGAAGGTTCGGCTGAGGTTCATCAACCCATCGAGCGCCACGATCTACCGGGTCGCCTTACAAGGACACCGCATGAGCGTTACCCACACTGACGGCCAGCCCGTGGAGCCGGTTGAGGTCGACGCGCTCAGGATCGGCATGGGCGAGCGTTACGACGTTCTGGTCGAAGCCAAGAACTCCGGTGTCTGGCAACTCGCTACACAGGCCGAGGGTACGAAGAAGATGGGACGGGCCGTCTTCCGCTACGACGGCAGTAGTGCTTCCACGCCACCTCCGGACTTCATGCCGCCCGAGCTCGGACGCAAGCTCCTACTCTACGGCATGCTAAAGGCCGCGCCGGAGGTCGGGTCCCCACCGGCCGGAAAACCGGATCAAGTAGTTCCCATAACCCTGACCGGTGACGATAAAAAATACGACTGGAAGATAAACGGCCAGATCTACCCCGACGCGGAGCCCATCAAGGTAAAGCGGGACAAACACATCCGTTTCGAGTTCGAAAACAAAACCACGATGCCACACCCGATGCACCTGCACGGCCACTTCTTCCAGGTCGCCAACGGCACGGACCATGGGCCGATGAAGGATACCGTCCTCGTCAACCCGAAACAGAAGTTCGCGATAGATTGGATCGCTGACAACCCTGGGAAGTGGGCTTTTCACTGCCACATGGCCTACCATCTGGAATCCGGCATGTTCCGTGTGGTGGAGGTCGCGTAGCACGCCGAACAGCCTCCAGAGATCTCCATCCACAGGAAGTTTAGCCTTCGAGCGTCAGCCTGAAGGTGCCTCTTGAGAACGCTGAACGGCGCTAACCACGAAGCTTTTCTGAACGGGCGGATGAGGCCCGAAAGGAATAAACGGCGATGACGACTGCGACCCCCAGGGCGACGAGGCTGGTCCACTGGGCGTTGTTCAGGCCGAGGGCAACCTCCGGCACGTCCCTCACGATCGAGAAGATGAAGACCCGGCTGAGCGCGAAGGCGCCCAGGACAAAAGCGAATAGCAAGCCGGGACGGGCGGATAGTCGGCCGCGAAGCAGCCACGCAACAGCGAAGATCAAGAGGTCCACACCCACTTCATAGAGAGCTCCCGACTGGACGGCGATGCCGGTGGTCGGGCGCTCGGGACCCGCGATCGTGTAGACCACGCCCCAGGGCAGAGAGGTCGGTGGCCCGTAGTGTTCCCCGATTATCACGTCACCGATCCTCCCTATCGCCATTCCGACCGCCGTTGCGAGAGCCAGCAGGTCCACGGCCGGCCAGAACGCCACCCTGTAGCGGCGGGAGAGCCACCAGAACACGAGCGGCACCAGGAAGACGCCGCCGTAGAAGGCGAAACCACCCTCCCACACGGCGAATATCCTCCAGGGATGGCTCAGATAGCCTACCGGATCCGCCTGCAGGACGTAGTAGAGTCGCGTTCCCACGACGCCTGCCACCAGCACCCATATAAGGGCGTTCTCCGCCAACGGTTTGGGGAAGCCGAAGCGGGGAGCTTCGCGCAAGAATACCCACCACCCAACTATTGACCCCGCCAGAATCGCGAGCCCGTGCCAGCTCAGGCTCAGCGGTCCGAGGGTGAGCTCGGACGGAAGACCGATGGTGATCATTGAATCCTCCCTCTCCAGAGTCCATCATCCGTTCCGCTCATCGGTTCGAAGCCCATCACGCTAGGCCTTGCTCACCAACTCCGCGCGCACGATG
Source organism: Rubrobacterales bacterium (assembly GCA_038199155.1). GTDB lineage: Bacteria > Actinomycetota > Rubrobacteria > Rubrobacterales > Rubrobacteraceae > JBBPZK01. Next base: position 10,801 of record JBBPZK010000085.1, read on the forward strand.
AGGCGCTTGGAGTAGTCGGGGAGGGTACAGGTCTGCAAGGTCAACACGCTCTTGCCCTTCACGGGCCTGGTCACCGAGAGGTTGCCGGGACCCACCACGAACTCTCTATAGACCTTGTAAGTGTATTTCTTTCCGTCGGCGTCCTTGACGTAGATCTTATCGCCGTTTTCTAGTTTGTTGAGGTCGAAAAAGGCAAGCAGGCTCTTTGTCCCGACGTAGCCCAGCCTGTGTCCCGCGACGTAAGTATTGGACCCTTTCCGCCAGGGGAAACCCGTTCCCTTGAGGTGTATCGCCACGCTGTTCTTGAGTGCTTTTTCGTCGTCGCCGACAGCGTCCGGCACGGAGGCGTTCTCTACACGGCTCATCGCCGGTATCGTCACCTTCAAGGTCTTGTCCTTTGGTCCTTTGGCGACCGCCTGGTTCCCGGTTTGCTCCCGGCCTCCTATTTCGGGTACGTTGAACCCCTGCGGGTTCTTGCTGTTGGTGGCGGTGCTCCCCTGAGCCTGGCCCTGGCCGAAGAGGCCAAGCATGAAATACGCCAGGAGCACGATACCCGCTCCAACCATGAGCAGGCTCACGAGCCTGGTAGTGAGTTTTCTTATCGACAACTTTTCTAACCCTCCTGCTGGTTACTGTTTCGAAGTCCTCTCTGGATTGCCGTTCCGTACCATCCCCGCTCTAGTATTGACGCGGAGATAGACGCGGCGGTCTCTAATAGACCAAGAGAGGATTAAAGACGCAGTACTTGCAGGCTGAGGAAGGAGGGGTCTCTCGGGTGACGAGAAGAGGGCAACACGTGACCAATGTCGAGCAGGCGGGGAGGTTCCATTATTCGCCGGCCCTGAATATTGTTTCGTCGCAGCCAGAGAAGCACCATCATGGCAAGGACGAAAGCGGCGACGAAGCTCGATAGGTCCATCGCCGAAGGCTCTCCACTCCTGCACGGCGCAACCTCAACGTGGGAGAGTGGGGAACACTTGGAGGTATTGGATGGGTTTGTAAAGCCCGACGCATGTGATGGCCCGAAAGTCCCGCCGCACAAGACCAGGGCAATCAACAAGAGCGCCACGAAGGCCGCCCAGCGCAGCTTTGTGAACGAAACTTCCCTTTGTACAATGCTAGAAGCCACTAAGCTTCATTCTACACCGCCTACCGGAAGCATACGATGCGGGAAGGCCCCGAACGATCCGCCCGATAAGACCCGCGCCCACAACCCAGAACGGATAATCCCACCACACCATCAGCGCCATGCGAGAATAGAATTCTCCGAAATGTTTTTGCATCGCCTACTTGCCTATTCATGAAACGTGGTTATACTGCAACGTACTTTGCACGAGACTAAAGATTCAAACAAGCGTGACGAGGTTGCCAGGGCTGATACTAGCGGGGGACATTGGCTGTTGTTGATCTACCAGCTTCCGAAAGGTTCTTCTTCGGCTCGGACTTCGGTCTGGCGGGAGGCGCGGCGTTTGGGCGCGCTCTCTTTGCAGCACGCCGTTTGCTTGCTTCCGCTTTCTGAGGAGAATCGCGCGGCTTACGACCGGCTCGCCCGGCGCATCGAGGAGTATGGGGGTGAGGTTAGTTTGTTGGAGACTGCTTCGCCCGGTGACTCGTGGCACGAGAGGACGGTGGCTCGTTTCAACGCCGCGCGCGACGAGGAGTACGAGGAGGTCGTAGACGAGACAGAGCGTTTCCGGGAGGAGATCGAACGCGAGCGGCGCAAGGGGAAGTTTACTTTCGCAGAGCTGGAGGACGAGGAGAGCAACCTGGAGCGTCTGCACAAGTATCTGGCGCAGGTTGAGGCGAGGGATACTTTCGGGGCCGAAGGCCGGGAGCGGGCGGCGTCCGAGGTGGAGCGTTGCGCCGGGGTTTTGGAGGCTTTTGCGCAGGAGATCTACGAGCACCAGAGGATAGCCGAAGACGAGGAGAGCCGGTGACCGCCGGGCTCCTCGCGCTCACCGTTTTCGTCGCCACGGTCGTCGAGATGGTGGAGGCTCTTACCATCGTGCTCGCCGTCGGGGTTAGCCGGAGCTGGCGCCCGACGCTGCAAGGGGCTCTTTCGGCTATCGCGGTTCTCGCTGTGTTGGTGGCGGTATCCGGTGCCTCTCTGGCTATGGCGGTTCCCCTGCGCTTGCTCCAGTTCGTGGTTGGGGTCGGGCTGCTCCTCTTCGGGTTGCAGTGGTTGCGTAAGGCTGTGGCGCGGGCGGCGGGTAGGAGGCCTCATAGGGACGAGGCGGCCGCTTTCGAGCGCTTGGTCGGCCGTATGACGGGTGGCGGGCGTTCGGGTTCCGGCCGAGGGTTCGACCCCGTCGCTTTCGTCGCCGCTTTCAA
>JBBPZK010000086.1:0-5237 GCA_038199155.1 Rubrobacterales bacterium
ACGCTCTTTGAGGCCGGAGTCTCCCGAACCGCCTCTCTCCGAGGACGCTTCCCACGGCGTATCGAAGCGGTAGCCGAGGCCGCGGGCGGTTTGGATATACTCGTAAGACGACTTCTCGGAGAGGGCCGCCCGGATGCGCCGGATATGGACGTCTATGGTTCGTGAGGAGCCGACGCCCGCGTGTCCCCAAACCTCTTTCGCCAGCTCCTCCCGGCTCCTAAGCTCTCCCGGCCTGGACGCGAGCGCCGCCAGAAGCTCGAATTCTTTGAGCCTCAGGCCGAGCGGCTCCCCCTTTACCCGCGCCACGAAATTCTTCGTGTCCAGCTCAAGGTCACCGGCTTCGAGCACCTTGCCCCGTCCGCCGGGCTTTGCGTTGCTCCTTTTCAGGTTCGCGCCTATCCGCGCCAGAAGCTCCTTCATGCCGAAAGGCTTGGTCACGTAGTCGTCCGCCCCGGCCTCGAAGCCGCGGACCTTATCCTCCTCGGCGTCCTTTGCGGTGATCATGACGATGACCACCTCCTCGTCGTGCTCCCGGACGCGCTCGCACACCTGTATCCCGCTCTCGCCGGGGAGCATGATGTCCAGCAGAATAAGGTCTGGGCGCATCTTGCGGGCGAGCTTCAAGGCCTCCGCGCCGGTAGTCGTGCGGCTGACGCCGAAACCCTGTTTTGAGAGGTTGTAGGAGAGGGTTTCGAGGATCGCCACGTCGTCTTCTACTATCAGGATCTCCGCTTTGTTCTCGGCCACCGCAATCTCTCCCACACTGTCTGTTAGGAACATGACAAGTATAAACGCTGCTTCCCGCTACTTCACTTCCCATACCAACCGCCGGTACAATGCAGCAGACTTCGAGAACGTCGTTTGGAGAGCGAGAGGAGCGAGAGTATTGGAACTAGAGGCAAAGATAGTCACGGTTCACCCGAAGCGCACCTTCACCATAACCCGAAGCTCGTCGGACGAGTTCCGCCAGGTAATCCTGGAGATCACAACCTCCGGACTCACTGGCCGCGGAGAAGCCGCCCCGACCTCCTACTACGGCCAGAACGCCGACGACACCCTCGAAGCCTTACAGAGCATAGAGATAAAAGACCCCTGGGATATAGAGGGAACTTTACGGGACAACGCCGCGCTCCCGCCGAGCGCCCTATCCGCGCTCGACGCCGCGCTGCACGACCTCGCTGCCAAAAAGCTCGGCGTACCAGTCTGGCGGATGCTCGGCCTCGCCCGTCCGGAGCCTGTCACTTGCTACACCCTGGGCATCGCCGACCGCGAGACGACCCTGGAGGACGCCCGCCATCTCTCGCGGTTTCCGGTCTTCAAGATGAAAGTAGGGAGTGGGGAAGATATAGAGACCGTCCGGGCTGTGGCGGAGGTTTCAAGCGCGCAGCTTTGGGTGGACGCTAACGAGGCATTCGCCCCGGACGATGCCCCGGAAGTTATGAGGGAATTGAAAGGGATCGGGGTGGCGATGATCGAACAACCCGTTCCCGCTTCCGAGGGACCGGAGGCCCTGCGACGGGCGACGGAGGCGGCCCATCCGGTGCCGGTGATCGCCGACGAGAGCGCCGTGAACGCCTGCGACGTGCCGATGCTCGTCGGTTGCGTGGCTGGCGTGAACGTCAAGCTCGCCAAGTGCGGCGGCATCCGGCGGGCGCTGGAGCAAGTCCACACCGCCCGCGCCTTCGGGATGAAGGTGATGCTCGGCTGCATGGTCGAGACCTCGCTCGGTATCGCTGCTGCGGCCCAGATCTCCGGCCTCTTCGACTTCGTAGACCTCGACGGCGCGATGCTCCTCGCCGACGATCCGTACTCTGGACCGGAGTACGAAGACGGACGCATCCTGCTGCCGGAGAAAACATCCGGTCTCGGCGTGGAGCCGCGGTGATGACAGATCTCCGCCGGGACGGGACGCCGGAGCGCCGCTACGCCGTCTTCGCCGAAGGCTGGTTTACAAACCGTCACGCCAAGACGGCACACGGCTTTATCCGCTACGGTCAGGACGAGGTCGTGTGCGTCGTTGATTCCACCCTCGCCGGAAAACGTGTGCTGGATGTGATGCCGAACTTGAGGCGCGACGCCCCGATAGTCGGGACGATAGAGGAGGCGCTCTCCTACGAGCCGACCAGCATCCTAGTCGGCCTCGCCCCGGCCGGAGGACGGCTGCCCCAGGAGTGGCTCTCGGCTCTCGGCGAGGCTGCGGAGGCCGGTATGGAAGTAGTGAGCGGGCTCCACCAGCGGCTCGCGCCCGAGTTTCCAGGAAAGGAGGTATGGGACGTGCGCGAACCTCCCGAAGACTTGCCGCCTTTCTCTGGAGAAGGCTTTGATGTCGGGCCGAAAGTGGCGCTGGCCGTCGGGACCGACGCGGCTGTCGGCAAGATGACCGCCGTGCTGGAGGTGGCTCGCGCAGCCGAAAAAGCAGGCATCTCTACCGAGTTCGCCGCCACGGGCCAGACGGGTATTGTTATCTCCGGTTGGGGTATCTGCGTGGACGCTGTCGTCTCTGATTTCATCGCCGGGGCAGCCGAGCAGCTCGTTCTGGAGGCCGCGAAGTCGTCGCCAGGCCTGATCCTGGTAGAAGGCCAGGGCTCTCTCGGGCATCCGGCTTACTCCGGCGTCACGCTCGGTCTGCTGCACGGTTCCTGCCCGGATGCCCTGATCCTTTGCGCCGACGCCCGCGGGTCTGACGAAGAAGTATTCGCCGGCGTCCCGCGCCCCGACCCGGCCCGCGCCGTCCGTCTCTACGAAGAGGTCGCCTCCCTCGTAAAACCGGCCCCGGTGGTCGCCGTGAGCGTCAACACCAGCGGCCTCGGAGACGACGAAGCCAAAGAAGCGCTCGCCACCATAACCGATGAGACCGGCCTGCCTGCCGTGGACCCACTCCGCGTCTCTGCCGCGCCCATCCTGGAGGCGGTGCTCCGCGCGCCGAAAACGCGCGCTGTGGGAGCCTCGTAGGGAAATTTGGTTTTTCTCACGGTGTAACAGAGGTTTTACGCTTCAAGCATCCAGTTATGCTAGAATCTGATCGTGGCACGCTGCTTGACGTTGAATGCCAGCTACGAGCCCGTGGCCCTGGTGCCGATCAAACGGGCTGTCATCCTTGTCGTCTCGGAAAAGGCGGAGATCGTCGAGGCGAACCTGGACCGCAGGTTCCGCTCGGAGAAGGCGGAGTACCCGTATCCGTTGGTGATCCGCCTGGTCAAGTTCGTCCAGATCCCCAAACGCTTGAGGCGCCACGTCACGAACACTATCCTCTTCGCCCGCGACAACTACAAGTGCCAGTATTGCGGCAGGCACCGGAGCGAGCTGGGCCGCCGCGAGTGCCTGACCCGCGACCACGTAAAGCCTATCTCCCGCGACGGAAAGAATACCTGGGACAACGTGGTGGCGGCCTGCACCAAATGCAACGCCCGCAAGGGCAACAAGCTGCCCATGGAGTGTGGCATGTACCCGAAAACGACCCCGAAAGAGCCGCGTTACGTGGTGATGGTCTGGTACTCGCGGGGCCTGAACGAAGTGCAGCGCCGCTACGTGGAGCAGTTCTACGGCGAGAACTCGCTGGCCGACCCCGGCTTCTGAGCCCGCAAGTTAGCGTAGACAGCTTTCGGGGAACGACGGGGCATTAAAAAAAGCCCCCGGATTCTCTCCGGGGGCGAGTTTCTTGTCGTAGTTTAGGCAGAGATCAGGAACGGGCGGCTTCGAAGCGCCGGTTGGCCTCCTGCCAGTTGACCACGTTCCACCAGTTCTCGATGTACTCGGGGCGGCGGTTCTGGTACTTGAGGTAGTAGGCGTGCTCCCAGCAGTCGAGCCCTATAATCGGCAGCTTGCCTTCCATCAAGGGCGAATCCTGGTTCGGGGTGCTCTCGATGGTCAGCGAGCCGTCGGGCGCGGCGATCAGCCAGCACCAGCCACTGCCGAATACCGCTCCCGGAGCCGCTGCCGCGGCGAACTGCTCCTTGAACTGGTCGAAGGAGCCGAAGGAGGCGTCTATGGCAGTTGCGAGGTCGCCTGCCGGCTCGCCCCCGCCCTCACCGCTCGGACCCATTATCTGCCAGAACATGGTGTGGTTGGAGTGGCCGCCGCCGTTGTTCCGAACGGCCCGACGGATGTCCTCGGGAACGCTGTTTATATTCGCCAGCAACTCCTCGACGTTACCGGGGTCAGCCTCGGGGTGCTTTTCGAGGGCGGCGTTGAGGTTGGTGACGTAAGTGTTGTGGTGCTTTTCGTGGTGGAGGTGCATCGTCTCTTCGTCTATCGAGGGCTCCAGCGCACTGTAATCGTACGGGAGCTTCGGGAGATCATAGGCCATCTTTCTTTACCTCCTACACTAGTTTTCTCTCTCACTTTAACATACCCCGAAACACGATTCCTATAACATTCCGGCTGCAGATGGATGGCGTCCGTTAACTGTAGAATACCAGCGATGGAGCGTATGTTTTCAGGGGTTCACAGCGCGGATAGGCGGCCTGACCGGATCGGCTCGCAGTCCCTGCTCGGACGCGCCGTGGAAGCGAGCGGCGTGGGCGTCGTCGTCACGGATCCAAACCTGCCGGATAACCCGATCGTCTACGTCAACCCAGCTTTCGAGAGGATGACCGGCTATCCGGCGGACGAGGTGCTGGGCCGCAACTGCCGCTTTTTGCAGGGATCGGGAGAGAACCGGGAGCAACTCTCCGAGTTGCGGGAGGCTCTCCGGGAAGAGCGCGAGTGCCGGGTCGTGCTCCGAAACCACCGCAAGGACGGCGCTTCGTTTTGGAATGACCTCTCCGTCTCGCCGGTGCGGGACGAGCAAGGATGTCTAACCAACTTTATCGGCATACAGCGGGACGTTACCCGGAGCAAACAGGTGGAAGAAGAGCGGGACTCGTCTCGGGAGCGCGAGAAGGCGGCGCGGGAGGAGGCGGAGGCTTCCTGCGCCCGGCTCGCCCTTCTCGCCACTTCGGGACGGGTCCTCTCGTCTTCCCTGGACTATTCGTCTATTCTAAGGCAGATTCCTTCCCTCTTCGTCCCGGAACTGGCCGGCTACTGTTTCCTGGACGTGGTGGAGGAAGATGGAAGCGTAAGCCGGGTCGCCGAAGCTACTGCGCCTAAAATTGAGGCGAATTCGCCGGACAGTTTCCGGGATCTTGGGCTTGAAGCCGCAGCGGAAGATGCTGGGAAGGTCTTGGCAGGAGGCCGATCCGTGCTCGCCCCGGAGGCGGAGCCGGTGTTTACAGGGGAGGGCGAGACATATTCGTACA
>JBBPZK010000087.1:0-3982 GCA_038199155.1 Rubrobacterales bacterium
CTGGTCCATCTCTCGGAAGCGGAGTGGACGGAAGAGCGGGTAGAAGAAGCCGCGCGGCGCGGAACGGCGGCCGGAGCCCTCGCCTGCACCGGCTATGGAGCCATGGGCACCCTGCCCACGAAAGCCGATCTGGAAAGTTACATGTACGGCTGAACCTTAACTTTCCATTACGGTTAGGCTGATTTAGAAGATCCGGTCTTGTCGCCGGTTGCGCGCTGGGGCAGAATCACCCTGGTAGAGACCAGATAGGGGGAAAGGCCGTTTCTTGAAACTTACGAGAGCCAAACGGTAAGGGTTTGGGCGAACCAACGCTTTTGTTAGCTGTTACGGCCGGGGTGGTCTCGTTTCTCTCACCGTGCATGCTGCCGGTGATCCCCGCCTTTCTCGCCCAGCTCGCCGGCTCCTCTCTCGGATACGCTGACCTCCGACGGCGTGACTTGCTCTCCAGCACCGTCTTTTTCGTGGCCGGTTTCTCCGCCGTGTTCGCCGTTCTCGGGGTGCTCGTAAACGCAGTCTTGCAAGGGGCGGCGACCGAGGTCGTGACCTGGCTCTCCAGGATCGCCGGTGTGGTCGTCATAGTACTCGGGCTCCACCTTACCGGCCTGCTCCGCATCCCGCTGCTCGACCGTAATTACTCTATACACCCCTCGGCGGCCCCCGTTGCCTCCAGGGCCGGACATTTTACTTCTCTCCTGTTCGGCGCTTCTTTCGCCGTCGCCTGGACTCCCTGCGTGGGGCCGGTGCTCGGGAGTACGCTCGCGCTCGCCGCTGCCAGCCCCGCATCGGCTTTTCCGCTGTTGCTCGCCTACGCTTTGGGGCTCGGGACGCCTTTCTTGCTCGTCGGGCTTTCCCCTGGACGGGCGTTCGCTTTTATCAAGCGCCATCGCCGGGGGGCGCACTACGTCCACCTTGCATTCGGTTTTGTACTAATCGGGATGGGCGTTCTCGTATTCACGAACAAACTTAGCCTGCTCGCAAACTTTCAGATCCTGAATGGAGTGTTCCTGTGAGATCCCTGACGCCGAGACCCATACTCCTCGCCCTCACGCTGATACTCGTGGTCGTCGCCATAGTGCTGGTACAGTCTCGCTTCAAGACTGCCGATGCCGGAAACGCGCAGTCATCTCCGAAACCGGCGACCGTGGGACGAACGTCCGAACTGGACAAGAAAGACACTCCGGTCAAACCATCCACTAACTCTTCCCAAAACAGAACGACGCCGGAAGCGTCCGTACGAAAAAAAGCTCCGACGAAGAAAACTTCCATCCAAGGTTCGAGCAAGGAGGCGGACTATCCGCGCGCGAAGGAGATCACGGCCCCGACCGGCTTTATAAACACGAACGGGGTCTCCATCAGGGGATCCAGAGGCAAGGTCATACTGCTGGATTTCTGGACTTACAGTTGCTACAACTGCCAGCACACGCAACCTTACCTTAATGACTGGCAGAAGAAGTACGCGGATAAGGGACTTTTGATCATCGGCGTCCACAAGCCGGAGTTCGAGTTCGAAAAGGACCCGGCCAACGTCGCGGCGGCGGTGAAGGAAGCGGGGATCCACTACCCTGTGGTCCTGGACAACCGCGACGGCACCTGGAACGCTTACAATCAACTCTACTGGCCGACGATGTACCTCATAGACGCCAACGGCTTCGTCCGCTACAAGCACATCGGCGAGGGCTCCTACGCAGAGACGGAAGCGAAGATCAAAGAACTACTCGCTGAGAAGGACCACGCCCAAAGGTAGGCCTGCCACTCTCTAGCTCCTGATGCTGCTGACCTCTAACGGCACGCTCACCAGCTCCGCGAGACGCCGGGCGAACGGTTGCAGCGAGGGAAGCTCCGTGGCCGCATGTCCGGCGTCTATGGCCGCAAGCCCCAGGGATCCAGCGAGCAGACTGTCGTGGTAGTCGAGGTCTCCGGTAACGTAGGCTTGCGCTCCCGAGGCTGCCGCCTTCGCTATAAACGAGCCTCCGGATCCCCCGAGCACCGCGACACACTCTATCCTCCGTGACGGCTCGGGGTCGGCGACGACGCGGGCTGGAAAACCTAAAGCTTCGGAGACGTATTCGGCCAACTCCCGCGACGCGAGCGGATATGGAAGACGTCCGACTCTTCCATATCCGCAGCCTGTGGGAAATCCTTCTACCGGGTAGACATCGAAGGCGACTTCTTCGTACGGGTGCGCTTCTTTCGCCGCCGCGACCGCCCGGCTCGCGGCGTGTGCCGGGACAATGGTCTCTAGCCGGATCTCCCCCGCCCGCTCCAACCTGCCCGGTTTTCCAGAGTAAGGGTCTGTACCCTCGCCGGGAAGGAATGTTCCTGTCCCAGGTATCCGGAACGTGCAGTGCGTGTACCCGCCGATAACGCCCGCGCCCGACCCACTCAAGGCGTCCGCCACGGCCTCTACGTGATCCTCCGGAACGAAAACTACCAGCTTACGCAAGGCGCCTCGCGGTACGACTACGTCGAGCCGTCCGGCCAGTCCAAGGGCCCCTGCCAACGCCGCCGAGACGCCATCCGGGGCGGCGTCGTAGCTGGTGTGAGCGGCGTAGACGATCATGTCGGAGCTTATGGTCCGCGCCACGAGGTTCCCCGGATAAGAGCCAGTATCCAAGCTCTTCAGTTTCTTGAAGATCAACGGATGGTGAAAGAGCAGGAAGTCCGCTCCCACGTCCTCTGCTTCATCGAACACCTCCGGCAGCGGGGTAAGTGCTACCAGGATACGGTTTGCGGAGCCGTCCGGGTCCCCGACCTGAAGACCGCAGTTGTCCCAACCCTCGGCCAGGGAAGAGGGCGCGATCTGCTCTATCGCATTCACTATATCTTTTACGCCCATCACGGCCTGCATTGTACAATTCCTTATCGTGGATACTGCTCGCACTCCAGGTAAACTGCCCGAGCGCATCTCCGCCGCCACGCGCCTGCCACTCGTCGCCATCCCACTATTCTTCGCGGTCGGAAGCGTGACCGGGGCTTTCGGCTTGGCGTGGGCGGGAATCTGCCTGGTGCTTACCAGCGGGCTCTCTTTAGCCTATCTCGCTTATCTAAGCCGCTCCGGCAAAGTGCGCGATCCGTGGCTCATCATGCGCTCCGAGAGGATAAAGCCGCTCCGGGTCGTCGCGGGCCTCCACGTCGGGGCCTTTCTGGTAGCGACCGTGTTCGGGGCTCCGGAAGCGCTTCGGGCCGTCCTTCTCTCCTACGCCCTGGCGACCCTGCTCTTCGCAGCCCTGGTTCCACTCGTCAATCTTTCGCTCCACACAGCCGGGGTGACGGGAGCCGCCGTCTGCCTCACATACGTCTTCGGGCCGTGGGGCGGCCTCGCTTTCCTATTAATACCGCCGGTCGCGTGGGCGCGAACAGCTCTCGGACGGCACACATCCCTGGAACTTGCGCTCGGCGTGCTCGTTGGAGCTTCAGGTACGTGGATAGCGTTTCAACTGATCGGCTGACTGTAGAAGTTCAACCAGCCAGAAAAGTGGACCCGACGAGACTCGAACTCGTGACCTCCGCCATGCGAGGGCGATTTGAAGGGTTTGCAGTCGTTCGCAGGTGTTAAGGAAACCGCTTAAATAAGCAGAATCGGCAAAGTCTTCGTTTGTCGTCGTTAGCTGATGTTGGTGCGCGTCACTGTCAGGTCACTGTCAGATCTTCTTGTTGGCTTCGGGCTACTTCTTGCTCCGATGGTGTGCTTGGCGGCAGGAGTCACTGCAGAATCTTTTGTCTCGCCGCCGCTTTCGCCCACCAGGGCGCGGTAAGGAGAGCGACATTGTCCGTCTGCAATACTTACAACGGGAAAGCTCGCCGCCAGAAGTCATAAGCCACCACATCTGCAAATAGGCGGCTGCGAACAGACTGTCAAACGTCCATACACTTCGAATCCCGGAGGTGACAGAGTCAGGAACGAAGAAGCTTTCTGTAAAGTAGGGAAGTTGACAGCAGTGCTCTCGAACGACGTTATTGACGTCATATACAGCATAAGCTA
>JBBPZK010000088.1:0-3316 GCA_038199155.1 Rubrobacterales bacterium
ACGTGAGGTGTATGCTACATCAGGCACGTGCTTCTCCTCTCCATAGCTGTACGCGACAGGCTCCCATTCTAGCCGCCATTACGCTCACCCGCTCCGGATTTTTCCGAAGGTACGGTACGTTTAGAGGATTATCCGTGGGAGGATACGTGGCTGTCGGCGGCTTCGTCTCTACCATCATGAGGCTTTAGGTTGGCGAGCATGAGTTGGACAGCCAGGGGACGCAACACCTCCCGCGCGGCGGTCCTGGCGCGTTCCTTGGGGGGCGCGCCGTTCTCCGGGACGAGTTCGGAGGCGGCGGAGACCAGGTTTGGGTAATCTCCGTTGGCGGTCTCGATCCGCCGCGCCAGGTACTCCAGTGCCACACCGCCCAGCAACACGGAGTTCTTGCCTCCGGCTGCCCCATTCCGCGCGGCGCCTCCGGTCTCGGCGGCGGGGCCGGCTTCGTCTGCGAAGGCTTTCGTCCTGAGCGGTAGTTCTTTTATGAACAGGCTCGCGATAAAAGCTACGATTATTATCGGGATGCCGGCGAAGAAGACCGGATGTATCGAGGCGGCCAGGCCTTCGCGGATGCCGGTCGCCACCGCGTTTGGGAGCTTGCTCAGGGCGTTCGGGTCGAGCACGGCGCTGATGCCGGAGCTCCCGGAGAGCTTGCCGGCCTGCTGGGCAGCTCCGGGAGGAAGGTGTTTTGGGATCTCCGTCTGGAGCTTGCTGGTCAGGATGGTGCCGAAGACGGCTATGCCGATGGTCGCACCCGCCGAGCGTGAGAACTGCGCCGTCGCGGTCGCCACCCCGAGGTTCTCCCGTGTGACGGCGTTCTGGACTATGAGCGTGTAGGTCTGCAAGAGCGCCCCGAGGCCGAGGCCAACCACGATCAGATACAGCCTGACCTGGTTCTCGGTCGAGTCGTAGCCGAGCCTGGTCAACAGCAGATACCCGATCGCCATGACTACAGGGCCGGCCAGAATGAAAGCCTTGTATCGTCCGGTCCGGGTGATGAGCCGCCCGACCACGATGCTCGTCAGTATCATGGAGGCGGTCAACGGTATGGTTATCGTCCCGGAGCCTGTGACGCTGACGCCGAGGACGCCCTGGGCGAAGACGGGTATGTAGTAGATCGCCCCGAACATGCCCATCGAGATCGCCAGGTTGGCGACGACCGAGAAGGTGAAGATGGGGTTCTTCCAGAGAAAGAGCGGGATGACCGGCTCTTTGACGCGGCTCTCGTTGTATACGAAAACACCGAGTATGACCACGCTGGCGGCGTAGAGTGAGATGATCTCCCAGGAGCCCCACGGATACTGCGTCCCGCCCCAGGATGTGGCGAGCAGCGCCGCGACGAGCCCGAGGCCGAGCGTCGAAAAACCGACGTAGTCCACGGAGTGCTCGCGGGGCTCGTGCGGCAGGTGCATGTAGAGGATGACGAAAGCGAGCGCGATGATACCGAGCGGGAGGTTTATGTAGAACAGCCACCGCCAGGAGAAGTTGTCCGTGATCCAACCGCCCAGCAACGGACCGCTGATGGAAGCCACCCCGAACACCCCACCAAGATACCCGACGTACTTCCCCCTTTCCCGCGCACTGATAATGTCCCCGAGTATGGCCTGGGCGAGCGGCAGGATCGTCCCCATCCCGAGCCCCTGAATGGCCCTCGCGCCGACCAGCCACCAGAAGCTCTGCGCCGCTCCCGCAAGTATCGACCCGAGCATGAAGACCACAAGCCCCGCGATATAAAACCCTCGCCGCCCGTAGAGGTCCGAAAGCTTCCCGATAATGGGCACCGTAACCGCCGAGACCAACAATGTCGAGGTCGCAACCCAACTATAGTGCGCCACCCCGCCAAGCTCCGAGACGATCACCGGCAGCGCCGGCGAGACTATCGTCTGGCTCGCAGCCGCCGCCAACATCCCGAGCGCCAACCCGACGAAAATTACGTTCTTGTGAACACCCTCGCTGCCCTCCGCCATATATCAACCTCTCGAAAGTATCTTCTCGCGTTACGGAAATAAATCCTACCCAGAAGATACTATACTCGTACGTCCACGTACAGGTTGAGGTTGGAAATTTTTATCGGCTAGCGGGCGAGGGCGTGGTACTCCTCGTTTGGGATCATGCCGCACGCCAACGACATGCGGTTCGTGAAGTTGTACATCGCCGCTATCTCTATCACGTCCCAGACTTCTTCCTCCGAAAGGCCGTGGGTTTTTAGGAGATCCAGGTCCGCAGGATCACATTCCAGAGGATGTTCTGTGACTTTTACGGCGTAGTCGAGGATGGCAGTGCGGCGTTCGTCGAGGCCGGCGCGACGGTAGTCGAGGGTTATCCTGTCGGCCAGTATGGGGTCTCCGAGGACCTCGCGCAGCGCGGCGCCGTGGGCGATGAGGCAGTAGAGACAGCCGTTTGACATCGAGACGACTACGGCGATCATCTCCCGCTCGGCCGCATCGAGGTTGTCGGTCGGCTCGTGTAGCTGGCGGTAATGGGCGAACCAGGCCCGCAACCTCTCGGGCCGGAAGCTGTACGCGCGAAAGACGTTCGGGACGAACCCGATCCTCTCCCGTGCCTTCCCAAAGAGCCCTCGCAGGTCGTCCGGTAACTCCGACTCGTCCGGAACCGGAAACCAGCTTACCGGGACCCCGGCTTCCAGCGGCGAAACCACCGGCTGGGTGTTTGCCTCTTCGCCCATCTTACGCCCTCCCTGCTACCGGTTGACGGCCTTCATCATCTCTTCGGAGTAACGCTCCCCGGCTACAGACCCGCGAGGCATTGCTTCTTCGATGCAGGAGAGATCCTCGTCGGTCAGCTTTACGTCGGCGGCGCCCGCGTTGTCTTCGAGGTACTTGCGGCGCTTGGTTCCGGGGATCGGGACGATATCCTCGCCCTGGGCCAGAAGCCACGCGAGCGCGAGCTGTCCGGGGCTCACACCTTTGCCGTCGGCTATCTCACGCACCTTGTCAGCCAGCTCCAGGTTCTTCTTGAAGTTCTCCTCGGCGAAACGCGGGAAGCGGGCGGCGCGAGTATCCTCCTCGGGCATGTCCTCGATGCTGCGCCACCGGCCGGTCAGGAAGCCGCGCCCGAGTGGGCTGTAAGGAACGAAGCCGATGCCAAGCTCCCGAACCGTCGGCAACACCTCGCCCTCCACGTCCCGCGAGAAGAGCGAGTACTCCGATTGGAGCGCGCTTATGGGGTGCACCGCGTGCGCCTTTCGGATGCTCTCCACTCCCGCCTCCGAGAGCCCGAGATAACGGACTTTGCCCGCCTCCACCAACTCTCTCATCGCCCCGACCGTCTCCTCGATGGGCGTGTCCGGGTCTACGCG
>JBBPZK010000089.1:0-3649 GCA_038199155.1 Rubrobacterales bacterium
CGCATCCGGCTCCTGACGAACAACCTCACGAAGGTCGTCGGGCTGCAAGGCTTCGGCCTCGAAGTCTCCGAGCGCATACCGTTGGAGATGGAGCCGAACGAATACAACGAGCGATACATGAGGACCAAGCGCGAGAAGCTCAACCACATCCTCAACGAGAAGTAGGGAGACGAGGATGGAGAACGGACCCAGCTACCTCGAAGGCAACTTGACCGCCGCCGGACGCTCGTTCGCGGTCGTAGCGTCCAGGTTCAACGACTTCATCGTACAGAGGCTGGTGGATGGAGCCCTGGACGGGATAAAGCGTCACGGCGGAGACTTGAGCCGGGTAGATGTCGTTTGGGTGCCGGGCTCTTACGAGATACCTCTGGCCGCGAAGCGGCTCGCCCTCAGCGGACGCTACGACGCGGTGGTGTGTGTCGGCGCGGTGATACGCGGCTCGACCGCCCACTTCGACTACGTTGCGGGAGGAGCGGCGGGCGGCATCTCCTCGGTGGCGCTCGAAACGGACTTGCCGGTAGTCTTCGGCGTCATAACCACCGAGACGATAGAGCAGGCCATAGAGCGGGCCGGGACCAAGATGGGCAACAAAGGCTTCGAAGCAGCCCAGACCGCCATCGAGATGGCCGACTTGCTGGACCGGATAGACGAGCGCGCCCCGAAGAAGGGCGACTAAAACTCGGAGAGTAGCCGCCCTGAAAGGCTCGCTAGACGCTCGTTCCTTCCGTGACCACGGGCGGCCGGACCTGGGCTGTCGCCTTCTGGACCTTAAAGGCCTTCAGGCAGGAGGTGCAGACCCAGGCGCGGCGGGTGCTCGGGCCTTCTTGGACCCGGATCTTCTGTAGGTTGGGGTTGCGGCGGCGTCGCGTAGCCCGCAGCGAATGGCTGCGCGCGTTACCGAAGTCGGGGCCTTTGCCGCACGAATAACAGACTTTCGCCATCAGTAATTCTCCTGTGCTAGGATACCGTCGATTCTCGGGAGCCTGAACTTTTAGAGCGATCCCATGCGGGTCGCTGCCGTGTTCGGGCGCCGGGCGATGATTGTAACAGATCCCTGGTCTGACGGAGGCGCATAGACCCTGCTAAAGTCTATACGAGCGTTTGGTTGGGGAATAAAGAGAAAGGCTGGAACGGGTGGCGATAAACACGGCGGTTTTCGTGGCTGCCGCGCACGCCGCGCTCAAGGTCGAAGTCGCCAGGATCAACGATCTCAACGTCTATCCCGTACCGGACGGCGATACCGGCACCAATATGCTCCTCACCCTCGAATCCGTCCTGAAGGAAACCTCCAACAAGGACTACGATACGCCGGAAGAAGCCGGAAAAGCGGGTGCGCGGGCGGCGCTCATGGGAGCGCGCGGCAACTCGGGCGTGATCCTCTCGCAGATGATCCGGGGCGCCAGTGAGGTCCTTTCAGAGAAGGCGTCCCTGACCGCCGAGACCTTCGCCGACGCCCTGGAAGGCGCGAGAAAGAGGGCTTACTCCTCCCTGCGAGAGCCCGTGGAAGGCACGATGCTTACCGTGGTCAAGGACGCGGCGCAGGCTGCGCGTGAGGCGCTCGAAGAGGGGAGCATGGACCTCGCGGGAGTCGTGAGAGCTACTGCTAGAGAGGCGCACGCTTCCGTCAAGCGGACGCCGGAGCTTCTCGCGGTGTTGCGGGACGCCGGGGTCGTTGACGCCGGAGGACTCGGGGTCGCGGTGATACTCGACGGTCTTTACCGCTGTATCAGCGGGGAGGAGATCGAGACGGACGAGGACGGCAGCGGAGAGCCGGATACGCTCCACCACGGGGCTATTGCCGGTGCCGAGGAAGAGGCGTGGGGCTACTGCACCGAGTTTATCGTTACGGGTTTCGGGGGCGACGCCGAGGAGTTCTCAGGACACATTCACGACATCGGCCGGAGCGTTCTGGTCGTATCCGACGACGACTTGGTCAAGGTCCACCTGCACACCCAGGACCCCGGCGGCGCCATCTCTTACGCGGGCGGCTTCGGACGGCTTACCGGGGTGAAGATTGACGATATGGAGGCGCAGGTTAGAGGGCGAACGGAGCCCGAGCTTTCCAACCGTGACCAAGTCGTAACCGGGCCTCTCGGGGTGGTGGTCGCGAGCCGGGGCGAGGGGAGCAGGGAGCTTTTCGAGTCGATGGGCGCGGTGGTTGTCGAGGGTGGACAGGGGGCGAACCCGAGCGCCGCGGATTTCGCCGGCGCCGTCGAGGAGACCGGCTCGGAAGTGGTGATACTGCTGCCGAACAACAAGAACATAGTGCCGACCGTGGAGCAGGTAGGGGAGATTGTGGAGCAGGAGGTCCGTGTCGTCCGGACGACGAGCATAGCGGCGGGGCTCGCGACGATGATCGCCTTCGACGCGGAGGGCGACGCCGGGGAAGTAGCCGACGAGATGGACGAGATAGCGGCGTCTCTGCGGACGGCGGAGATCACCCGCGCCGTCCGCGAGGCGAACATAGAGGGCCGAAAAGTCGCCGAAGGAGCCTACATCGGTATCTTCGATGGAGAGCTTGCGGCTTCTGGAGAGAGCGTGGGAGAGGTCGCCATAGAGCTCGCCCGGCGGATGCTCGACGACGGCGCCGACCTATTGACGCTTCTCTGGGGCGAAGACCTCGGGCACGAGGAGGTAGGGGAGATCTCACGGGTCATAGAGAAGATCGGGGAAGGTGTCGAGGTCGAGGCGCGTTATGGTGGGCAGCCACTCTATCCGCTCCAGATGGTGGCTGAGTGACGACCGCTATAGTCACGGACTCGACTACGAGCCTGCCTCCCGGAGCGCGCGATCGGCCAGATTTGCGGGTGGTCCCACTGAGCTTCCACTTCGGCCCCGAAGAGACTTACGTGGATAAGATAGACCTGACGGACGAGGAGTTCTACGAGAAGCTGAGAAGCGCCAACGCTTTTCCGACGACCTCGCAGCCGCCGGTTGGAGCTTTTGTCGAAGCCTACGAATCTCTGGGCGACTACGACGACATACTTGTTCTGACCCTCTCTGGGGCTTTTAGCGGCACCTACGAGTCAGCGGTCGCGGCGGCTGCGATGGTTGACGCCCCGGTACAGGTTTACGATACGAGGAACGCTGAGATGGGATCCGGGATGGTGTTGTGGGAGGCTCTACGGGTCGTGGACGAAGGGGCTGAGTTCGGGGAGGTCAGGCGGGCCGTGGAGCGGGCTATTTTGGGCTGCAAGGTCTTCTTCGCGGTCGGGACGCTCGAGTATCTGGCGAAGAGCGGACGCATCGGGCGGGCGCAGCGGTTGCTCGGGACGGCGCTGAACATCCGTCCGGTGTTGAAGATCGAAGACGGCGTGGTCGTTCCTCATAAGCGCCTGCGGGGCCGCAAACGGCAGATGGCCTCGGTGGTGGAGGAGGTAAAACCGGCGGTCGAGAAGGGGAGCCCGATGTTTTTCGGTCACGTCGCCGCCCCGGAGTTGCTGGGAGACCTGTGCGGTTCGCTCGGTGTCTCCGAGCCGATGGTCGCCCGGATCGGCGGCGTCGTAGGTTCTCACACCGGTCCCGGAGCTTACGGCGTGGCCTATCTTTAAGGCGGAAGTCGCCGAACGGGAGGTTCGCGGTCCTGTTCGGATCACTCTGCCCGAGTTGCGCGGCAGGCCGGTGACGGAGTTGATGGGAGTGGGGCCAC
>JBBPZK010000090.1:0-4324 GCA_038199155.1 Rubrobacterales bacterium
CTCACCGCCCCCGTCTCTGCCCACGTAATAGCCCGAGCAGCCTACCAACGCGGAGAAAAGATGGAATCGTCCGACGCCATAGACCAATCTAACGAAGAAGCCTGATGGCCCGTACTAATGTAATTATATATAATACAAGCACAGCGATGCCAATTGCCGGGGAGCCAGGAAACTGGAAATCGTAGTCGTTAGGGAGCGGGCTGTTTTATTTTCGCGTTTTGGGGCGTATTATTGGCGTTGATGAGGGGCGTCTAAGTTCGAGTGTCTGGTGTCGTGGAGAGTAGAGGAGGCTGGCGTATTACATTGGTTCGAGGGTTTGGGGCGTGGGCAAGTGAGTGAGAGCGCGACCAAGTACGTCTTCGTAACGGGCGGGGTCGTATCGTCCATCGGCAAGGGGACCAGCGCGGCTGCGCTCGGGATGTTGTTGAAGAGTCGGGGGTATCGGGTCGTGTTGCAGAAGTTCGACCCTTACATTAATGTGGACCCTGGGACGATGAATCCTTATCAGCACGGCGAGGTCTTTGTCACGGAGGATGGGGCCGAGACTGACCTGGACCTCGGGCATTACGAGCGGTTTCTGGATGAGAACCTGGGCAAGCTCTCAAATGTGACGACCGGGAGTGTGTACTGGGAGGTGATCCAGCGGGAACGGCGGGGAGACTATCTCGGGGCGACCGTGCAGGTCATTCCTCATATCACAAACGAGATAAAGAACCGCATCGGCCGCCTCGGCCAGGAGAACGACATCGTCATAACGGAGATCGGGGGTACTGTTGGGGACATCGAGAGCCTGCCGTTCCTCGAAGCCATAAGGCAGTTCCGGAACGATGTTGGGCGCAAGAACGTCCTCTACGTCCACGTCTCCTACGTGCCGTATATAGAGGCAGCCGGGGAGCTAAAGACGAAGCCGACCCAGCATTCGACGCAGCGGCTGCGTGAGATCGGGATTTCCCCGGACATACTCATCTGCCGGGCTGATCGTCCGATAGGGGAGGATATCCGGCGTAAGATCGCGCTGTTCGGCGACGCGGAGCTCGACTCGGTCATCCCGGCCGAGAACGCCCCGACGCTCTACGATATCCCCCTGAGGTTGCACGACGCGGGCCTGGACGATCTGGCGCTCGAAAAGCTCGATCTACCGGCTCCAACGGCGGATCTCGGAGAGTGGCGCAACCTGGTGGATAGGATACTCGGGGCGGATGGGAGCGTCCGGGTTGCCATCGTCGGGAAGTACATAAAGCTCCAGGACTCGTACCTCTCGATAGTCGAGGCGCTCAAGCACGCGGGCGCCGCCCACGGCGTGCAGGTGGAACTTGACTGGGTTGACTCCGAAGACCTGACCGATGGCGAGACTACGTTCGCGCGGCTCGAAGGGTCGGATGGTGTCCTGGTGCTGCCGGGCTTCGGGAACCGCGGCACGGAGGGTAAGATCCACGCCGCCCGCTACGCCCGCGAGAGCGGGACTCCGTATCTCGGGTTGTGCCTCGGGATGCAGATAGCGATCATAGAGTTCGCCCGGAACGTCGCGGGTCTTGAGAGGGCCAACTCGACGGAGTTCGACGAAGAGAGCCCGCACGCGGTCATAGACATCATGGCGGATCAAATAGGCGTGGATATGGGCGGCACGATGCGTCTCGGACGTTACCCTTGCGAGCTCGTGCCCGGAACGCTCGCCGCCGAGGTCTACGACACGGACCTGGTGGACGAGCGCCACCGCCACCGCTACGAAGTCAACAACGACTACCGGGAGCCGCTCGAAGAAGCCGGGATGGTCTTCTCCGGCACTTCCCCGGACGGACGGCTGGTCGAGATCGCCGAACTGAAAGATCACCTGTTCTTTATCGGGAGCCAGTTCCATCCCGAGTTCAAGAGCCGCCCACTGAGGCCGCACCCACTCTTCGCGGGCTTTATAGGAGCTTGCGAGAGCGTATCCAAAGAAGAAAGCGAGGTCTCGAAAGACGGGATCGAAACCGAAGGTCAGGCAAAGGAGCGGGCCGCCCGCTGAAGACCGCCGGACGAAACAAACCCCGTACCCGCAGTGTTCTCTTGCTCCCCGAGGAGCCGGCCGGAGCCATCCCGACGCCCACCGCAGGCGCCGCTGAGTTCACCGCGACCCTGACCTGGCGCAGCCCGGAGGAGGTTCCGACCGGACCTTTGCTGCCCAAGCTTACCGGAATCGAGACAGGAGCCGTCAGGTGTTCGATCTCGGAAGCCGAAGTCCCGGAGGAGTGTACGAGACGCTTATCAGCCCGAATAATGGCTCTCTCTGAAGAAAATCTCACCGCCGCCCTCGACGCTGCCATGAGGACCATAAACGAGACCACCGCCTCGACTGAAGCCCTGCTCGAAGCTGGATCCGTCCGTCTGGCATCATCGCTGAACTTCCCTGCTTCCACGCGGAAACGTCTGGCGAGAGACCTGAAAGAAGCGGGCTTCGAGTCTTGTTTCGCCCCGGCGTGGACGCCCATCCCAGGAACCGTTTGGGGAGACGCTCCGGCGGCCGACATCGCTCTAGGCACGCGGGGAGCGGATAGGGAATTTCGGGATTTTCTCGAAGGCCATCCGTCTTGGAAGATAGCTTCAGGATATGTCGAAAGCGTGTGGAGGCCTTGATCTTTGACCGGCCGCTCTGGATAGAAGCTCCGGTTCGGGGTAATCTCTCCGGGTATGAGACGGAACCACGAACAGGGAACGGAGTAAGAGAGTGAGGATCGGGGTCGTCAGGGAGCTTACGGTGGGTGAGAGCCGCGCCGCCCTCTCTCCGGAAGCCGTCTACGAGCTCACGAAAGTCGGCCATAAGGTGATGGTCGAGTCGGGTACCGGCGACTCTTCGGACATGACGGATCAGGAGTACGAGAAGGCAGGCGCCCGTATTTATACCGACGCCGGCAAAGTGTACGCCGACTCGGAACTTCTCGTGAAAGTCTACGGACCCGTAGAGGAAGAGTATGGTTATCTGAGGGAAGACCTAATCCTGTTGTCCTTTCTTTCTTTGCCGATAAATCCGGGTCTGACGCGGGTGGTTCTCGACTCCAGGTGCGTTGCGTTGGCGGCGGAAGGCATTCGGGACGATCGTGGGAGGTTTCCCGTTCTAACGCCGATGAGTGAGATCGCCGGACGTTTGACCCCCCAGATCGGGGCTCACTACCTCCAGCGCCCGAACGGCGGCAGGGGCATCTTGCTCGGCGGGTCGACGGGCGTCCGGCCTGGTCGCGTGGTGGTTCTAGGCTGCGGCATCGTCGGCTCGGTCGCCGCCCGCGTGGCGAGCGGGCTCGGGGCCGAAGTCGTCGTCATGGACCGGGATTTAGACCGTCTCAGGCGCGTGGAAGAGGCGCGTCTCGGGAGGGTTACGACCCTCGTGGCCGGCAGCCTCGAAATAGAAGAGACCGTCGCGAAGGCGGACCTCCTGATCGGGGCCGTCTTCGTGGCCGGCTCCCGGACGCCGACGCTCGTTAGCCGAAAGACCGTCGGACGGATGAAAGGTGGCAGCGTGATCCTGGACGTAGACGTGGATTACGGCGGTTGTGTCGAGACCTCACACGCGACCACCCTGGATAACCCCACTTTCGTTGAGGAGGGCGTCGTCCACTACTGCGTCAAGAACGTGCCGGCCACCGTCCCGGTCACCGCGACCCGCGCCCTCTCGAACGCCATCCTGCCCTTCGTCCGGGAGATCTCCGGCCGCGGCCTCATAGACGCCGTCAACGCCGACGCAGGCCTCCGAAACGGCGTGGTCGCCGCCGAGGGTCGCGTAGTGAGCCCTCCTCTCGCCCAGACCCGAGGCGAAGATCCACAGCCACTCTCCTCCGTCCTGCCGCTACACTCGGAGGTAACGTGAACCAGAGTGCGAACCTGAACGCGAGCGAGGAGGGAGGCAGACCATTGGCCCAATTCACCGTTGAGTTGGACGTTTACTCCGGGCCTTACGAGTGGTTGCTCGCCCTGATCCTGAAAGAGGAAGTCGAGATCTTCGAGGTCCCCCTGCGGGAGATCGTGAACCTCTACCTCGACTCCCGCCCCGAAAGCGTCCAGGGAACCCTCGAACGCGACACGGAGTTCGTCGGTTCCGCCGCCTCCCTCGTGCTGCTCAAGAGCCGGATGCTCTTCCCGGCTCTTGAGCAGCACGAGGAACCAGACGAGGAAATGGCGCTCTCACAGGAGCAACTCGCCGACAGGCTCGCCGCGTATCTGAAGGTCAAGCGCGGCGCGGAGCATCTCCGCGAGAGGTTCGAGTCGAACGCCGGCTACTATGCTTCCGCCCATTCTCTCCGTCCCCGCCCCGGACGATTCAGGATCGACCCGGATCGCCTCCAGAACGCCGTCC
>JBBPZK010000091.1:0-5382 GCA_038199155.1 Rubrobacterales bacterium
CCGCGCGAACGAGAGCAACTGCCGCTGGCCCTGGGAGAGCGAACCGCCGCCTTCCCCCAGCACGGTGTCGTAGCCTTCCGGGAGCGCCGCGATAAAGTCGTGGGCGCTGGCGGTTCGGGCCGCCGCTTCTACCTCCTCTCGGGTCGCGTCGAGGTTGCCGTAGCCGATGTTGTCCGCGATGGTGCCGGAGAACAGGAACGGCTCCTGCAAGACCATCCCGATATTTGCGCGCAAGTCCTTGCGCGCGAACTGGCGCACGTCGCGGCCGTCTATCTTCACCGAGCCCCCCGTCACGTCGTAGAAGCGTGGGATTAGGCTCGCGATAGTCGTCTTGCCCGCCCCTGTCGGACCTACCAGCGCGACCGTCTGACCCGGCTCTGCCTCGAAGCTCACGTCCCGCAACACCGGACGGCCGGGATCGTAGGCGAAAGAAACGTCCTCGAAGGTGATGCGTCCCTCCAACGAGCCTGGTTTCTCCGCGTCCGGTGGATCGGCGGGTTCCGGGTCTTCGTCGAGGATGTTGTAGATGCGTTCAGCGCCGGCGAGGGCGGCCTGGGCCTGGGTGTAGACTTGGGAGGCCAGTTGGATGGGTCGGAAGAACTGTTGGATGTAGATCAGGAACGCCGTGAGGATTCCCACGGTCAGCGAGCCGGAGAAGACCAAGTATCCGCCGTAGCCTATCACGAGCGCCGTCGCCAGCGTCGAGAGAACGTTTATAGCCGGGGCGAAGGCCGAGGTGATAGCCACCGCCTGCACGTTGGCGTTTCGGTTGGCCGCGTTCCGTTCTCTAAAACGGACTATATTCTCTTCTGTCCGGTCGAACGCCTGCGCCTCGCGTACCCCGACGATGTCCTCCTGGATGCCCGCCGTCACGTCCCCGACTGTCTCGCGCGTCAGCCGGAAAGCCGTCCTCGCCCGGCGGGCGAAAAACGAAGTCGTCAGGAGCATGATCGGGATGACCAGGAAGCACGCCAGCGCAAGCCTCCAGTCCAAAAACAGCATAGCTATGACTATCCCAATGAGGCTGAACAACGATCCGAGTAGCTGCGTGAGGCCCTGCGAGAAGAGCTGGTTGAGGGTGTCCACGTCGTTGGTTACCCGGCTCATCAGGTCGCCGACGGGACGTTTATCGAAGTAGCGGAGGGGCAGGTGTTGTATCCGGTCGAAGATCCGCTCCCGGAACCTCGCCAAGACACCCTGCCCGATGTACCCAACCTGATACACTTGCCCGCGCGAAGCGAAAGCCCCCACGGCGTACACCCCGAGCAGCACCAGCATCGTCCACAACAGCCCCGTCGGGTTGTCCTTGAGTATGTAGCGGTCTATGGCCCGTCCGATCAACCACGGACCACCCGCCTGAGACACCGCCCCGAGCACGACGAGCACGAGCACCGCCAGCATCTCCCGCTTGTAGGGAGACAGCTCCGAGAGCAGCCGCCGCGTTGTCGCGCCCCTGTCGGCGGCCTTCTCCTGCGGGATTTCAGCGATGGACTGTATACCCCGCATCCCCACTGCTCTAACCTATCTCCGAGAGCGCTTTCCTGGCTTGGTCGGCGGTCATCGGCTCATTGTAGACGGGCGAACCCGGCTCCTGCTTTCCGCTGGCCCGCAGGGAGCCTGTGTCTACCGGATCGAAACCTATCTCCTCGATGAGCTCCGAAACCGTCGCCTTCGCTTCGTCATCGTTACCCGCCAGGAAGAGCGCCAGACGGTCTTCTCCTTCGCTGGTGCGGCCTTCGTTGGCGAGCGTCTCGTAGTACATGGTGTTGAAAGCCTTGACGAGACGCGCGTCCGGCAGATGACGGGCCAACAGCTCGCTCGACGTAAGCCCGCCGAAGTCTATCTGCCCGTCCCGTCCCTCGTAGTAGTTCGTTGCGTCGATGACGACCTTGCCGGCGAGGGGTTCCGCCGGCAGCGTCTCGTAAGCGAAGAAGGGAATCGCCAAGAGCACGACTTCGCCGAAATCAGTCGCCTCCTCCACGGTTGCGGCCCGGACGTTTGGGCCGATGTCGGCGACTAGCTCTTGCAGAGACTCCGGTCCTCGCGAGTTGCTGATCGCCACGTCGTGCCCGGCCTGGGCGAAGAGCCGCGCGGCGTTCGCGCCGATGTTGCCAGAGCCTATGACCCCAATGTTCATCTTCCGTCTCCTGTATCGCTCCTGTTCGTTACGCCGCCTCGTTTAGCTCCGCGAACTCGTCGTCGGAGAGTTCTATCCCGGCTGCGGCGAGGTTGTCTTCCAGGTGATCCACGGATGAAGTTCCGGGGATTGGGACCATGACCGGGGAGCGGGCCAGCAGCCAGGCGAGCGCTACCTGCGAGGGACGGGCGTTCTTGCGAGAGGAGATCTCATCGAGCGGACCACCTTCCTGCGCTAGCTTGCCCGTCGCCAGCGGGGACCACGGTATGAAAGCGATGCCTTCCTGCTCACAGAAGTCCAGCACGTCCTCCGAACCCCGGTCGGTCAGGTTGTAGCGGTTCTGGACGGAGACTATCGGCACTATCTCCCGCGCCTGCTTTATCTCCTCGACGCCGACCTCCGAGAGACCTACGTAACGGATCTTGCCCTCGTCCCGCAACTCCGACAACACTCCCAGCGACTCTTCCGCCGGGACTTCCGGGTCTATGCGGTGTAGCTGATAGAGGTCTATCGTCTCCAGGTTCAAACGCTTGAGGCTGCTCTCGCACGCCTTACGCAGGTGCTCCGGGCGGCCGTTCGGCCTCCAGTCACCGGGACCAGGACGCGTCAGGCCGCCCTTGGTGGCGACCAGCAGGTCTTCCGGGTAGGGGGAGAGAGTCTCGCCGATCAGGCGCTCGGAGACGTCGGGGCCGTAGGAATCGGCGGTGTCTATCATGTTGATCCCTAGTTCCACCGCTCGCCGGAGGACGGCCTTTGCTTCTTCGGGGTCCGCCGGCTCGCCCCAGATGCCTTCGCCGGTTATCCGCATGGCCCCGAAGCCCAGGCGATTGACCTCAAGATCGCCTCCTATGGCGAAAGTGCCGGAGTCGGCGGCGTTCAAGTTGCTGTTTGCTTCTGACATGATTGTACCTTTCTAGTTGTGACTGATGGGTTCCTGGATCAGTTGTGATCCCAGTATTTCATTGTATAACTCGCTCTCGCGGAGCAGCGTTTCGTGGGTGCCGCTCGCCGCTATTTCACTGTCGTCCAGTATCAAGATGAGGTCGGCGTCCCGAACGGTGGATACTCTTTGGGCGATCACGAAAACCGTCCGGCTCTGCTCGCGCATTAGCCTGTCAAGCGTCTCCTGAATCGCAGCCTCGGTCTCTGCATCTACGGCCGAGGTGCTGTCGTCGAGGATCAAGAGCCGAGGCTCCACCAAAAGCGCCCTTGCGATAGCGATCCGCTGCCGCTGCCCGCCGGAGAGCCCGAGCCCCCGCTCGCCGATAACGGTCGCGTATCCTTCCGGCAGCGAGGAGATGAACCCGTCGGCCTGGGCCGCCCGCGCCGCCTCCGTTATCTCCTCGTCCGTGGCGTCCGGTTTTCCGAAGGCGACGTTATCCCGCACGGTTCCGGAGAACAGGCGTGTTTCCTGGAGGACTATGCCGATCTGTCGTCGCAAGCTGGAGAGTGTCACATCGCGCACGTCGTAACCGTCTATCTTCACCGAGCCGCCCGTAACATCGTAGAAGCGGGGCAAGAGGTTGACCAGCGTAGATTTGCCGGAGCCGGTTGTGCCGAGGACGGCGACTGTCTGGCCCGGCTCCACGGCGAAGCTCACGTTGCTCAGGATGTCGCGCTCCGTCCCCGGATAGCTGAAGCTCACGTTGTCGAACTCGACGCGGCAGCGGATGGGGGGGAGAGGTTTCGCGTCCGGGCTGTCCTGCACGTCCATCGGGGCGTCGAGGATCTCGAAGACGCGTTGGGCGGAGGCTCCGGCGCGTGAGATGCTTGCCGAGAGGAATCCTATTGTCAGGACGGGGAAGAGCATGAACCCGAGCAGGGAGTTGAACGCGACGAGTTGTCCTATCTGGAGCCCGCCGCCGATCACCTGGAGCCCGCCGAACAGCACTATAAGGAGCGTCCCGAGGTTCGCGAACAGGAACACGAACGGGAAGTTGTTCGAGAACACCCGCACCGTCATCAGGTTCCGGTCCAGCAACGTCCGGTTCGCCTCGCGGTAGCGTTGCGTCTCGTAGTCCTCGCGGGCGAAAGCCCGGATCACACGCACCCCCGAGAGGTCTTCCTGCAAGACCGTGTTGAGTTTTCCTAGCGCCTGCTGCACGGAGCGGAACATCGGCCCTACTTTGCCGACGAAGCGGAAGAGTAGTACCCCTATCACCGGCACGATGGCGAGCGCTATGAGGGCTAACCTCCAGTTGAGGTAGAACAGCAGCGCCGCCGCCCCGAAGAGCATCACGACCGCGTTCGCGAGTTGGACGATCCCGGAGCCCGAGAAGGTCCGGACCTGCTCCACGTCGTTTGTCAGGCGCGTGATGAGTTGTCCCGTCTCGACCTTGTCGTAGTAGGAAAAAGAGAGCCGCTCTATCTTGGCGAAGAGTCCATCCCGCAGGTCGTATGCTACTCCCTGCGAAGCCCTCTCGGCCAGGTAGCCCTGCAAGAACTGGAAGACGCCCTGCACTAGCGCGACCCCCGCCATGACCCCGACTATCAGGAAGATCACACCGAGCTTCCCCGGACGGATGCCGTCGTCTATTGCCCGCCCGATCAGGAGTGGCGTCAACAAGTTCGCCCCGGATACCAGCAAGAGCGACACGAAAGCGCCAAAAGCCTCGCGCTTGTAAGAGCGCAAGTACCCCAAAGCCCGCCGGAGCGCCGCGATGCCGCTGCCCTGTTGTTGTCGCGGAGCGTCTATTCCGGCGCCAGCCCTTTCTTTCTCAACTCCGCGAGCGCCGTCTCGGACTTCCTGAGTCTCCCGAGGCCCATCCCGCTCAGAACGCCTGGCTCTTTGGTGAACTGGACGTTCTCGTACTCGACGACCTGCCAATGGTTGCCCCACGGGTCTAGGAAGTCGAGACCGCGTCCCGGCAACACCTCAGCGTCCGTCTCCGCCAGCGCCTCCCGCAGCGCTTCACGGTCGTCCACTACCATCCCGATGTGACGGGCTCCGTCCGGGGGCTGGGTGCGTCCTTCGGAGAGGGCGAGGAACTGGTCGCCGGCGTCCACGAATGCCATGCCCGGTGCGCGGCCGCGCAGCTTCAAGTCGAAGAGGCGGCCGTAGAATTCCAGGGCCGCCTCTATGTCGCCAACTTCGAGGGCGACGTGATTGAAACCAAGAAAGTTGGCCTTGTTTGTCACGCGCCCATCTGGGTTGTGTGCTCGGGCTCGACGAAGACCACGACCCGCTCGTCGCCGGGCTGGTGGAAGGGATACTCGTCCTGGCCCAGGTACTTCTTCGCCATCGA
>JBBPZK010000092.1:0-13572 GCA_038199155.1 Rubrobacterales bacterium
GCCGAAGGCGGGTGAGGTCCTCGTGGGATCCGCCAAAAAAAGAAATGAATCGTACATCTCTGTCGTCATGGACGCCAAAGACCGATACTCCGCCACCGAAGACATCCTCAACTACGGCTTCGACACTTACGAACATCGCTCGTTGCTCGATAAAGGAAAGGTCTACGAGAAGGTCGAGCTACCCTATCGTCGGGATAAGTCCGTGGCGCTCTCCGCCAAGGATGGGGTCAAGGGCCTCGTTGGCAAGGGATCTAAGATCGAACGTAAGGTAAGCGTGCCACAGCTCCCGGCCCAGGCGAGCGCGGGCCAGAAGCTCGGCGAGGTGAAAGTGCTCGTGAACGGTAAGAGCATCGGGCAGAGCCCGCTGGTCGCCGGCAAGGGCTACCAGGGAGCCTCCCTGACGCAGAAGGCGCGTTACACGGTTGGGGGATGGGTCCAGGGCGTCGGGAACTGGCTCGGCGGCCTGGTCAAGTAGCCCCCGGGAACTCTCCACTATCTAAAGCAGTACGATCTCATCCCGCGCGCTGATGCGTCCTCCCTCGACGACCCTGACACAGTGGCCGCCCCGGCGTCTCAGTGCTTTCGTCATGCCCCGCTCGGTCATGTCCTGGACGTGGCGGCACGGCGGGCGCGGACGGTCGTACTCCAGGACGGCCTCGCCGATACGGAACCTGTTGCCTCGCAGCTCCGAGAGCCGGATGCCGCTGGTCACGATGTTGCGCCGGTGCTCGCCGTTCTTTACGCTCAGGCCCATCTCCCGCTCTATCTCGTCCAGGTCTTCGCTTTCTATCAGGGTGACTTCGCATACGTCTCCGTACCGCGTCCAGAAACCCGTACCCTCGCAGTAGCGGTCGCCCTCCAGGCCGCAGCCTTCGACGGCCCGTATCTCCTGTACCCGCTCCATCGCCTCGCTACCCTTCGGGGTAACGTAGATCTCCTCGACCACACCCGCCATCTCAAAGCTCCTCTCCAGAACCGCGAAACTTATCCGAAGACCAAAGATACCGCAGAGAAAGCGGCCCTGCCGTCCATAGTAGTTAAAATGTCCGGCAGGAGAACCGGGTTTCGGAGAGGAGGCCGTACGACTTTGAGAGGTATATTCGGCAGGATCTTCGGCGGCTTGCGGGACGCTTCGCGGAATGCTTCGCCCACGGAAGAGAGTCGCGGTTTGTCCGGCCTCAGCGCCGAGGAGTTCGGGAAGATCGGGACCGACGAGGACCCGATGCGCGACTACGAAGAGGCCCTGGAGCGCAACTTTCGGGGGATGGAGGCCGAGCAGCGCGGCGACGTGGAAGGAGCCGTTGCGCTCTACGAACAGAGCGTCGCCGGGAACTTCGTCGACAGCCACCCCTACGAGAGGCTCGCCGGTCTCTACGAGCAGCGCCGGGAGTACGGGGAGGCGCTCCGCGTACTGGAGGCCTATGTGCAGCTCGCCGAGAGCGGAACGATGCCCCGTGGAGCCCAGCGCTCCGCCGACCGGAAGATGGTGGAGATACAGGAGCGCGCAGTCCGATGCCGCAAGAAAGCGTCGGCCAGTAAAAAGTAACTTTCTCGTAAGGCGCGGTGCTGCTAGACTTGAGGCGACAATGGACCTGACACAGATACTCATACTCGTTCTCGTGGGGCTCGTCGGGGGGACGCTCTCCGGTTTGATCGGGGTGGGCGGCGGCATCTTCTTCGTGCCGGCCCTGATCTACACGATGGGCTGGGGCATTAAAGAGGCCGTGGCCGTAAGCCTCGTCATCATCATCTTCAGTTCTCTCTCGGGAACCATCCGAAACCTCCGCAGCGAGACGCCTATAAACCGCCGGGCCGCCCTGATCCTCGCCCTGACGGTCTCTCCCGCCGCCCTAATAGGCG
This sequence comes from Rubrobacterales bacterium, assembly GCA_038199155.1. Classification (GTDB taxonomy): domain Bacteria; phylum Actinomycetota; class Rubrobacteria; order Rubrobacterales; family Rubrobacteraceae; genus JBBPZK01. The sequence continues at coordinate 1,861 of JBBPZK010000092.1, forward strand.
TCGCCATAAGCCGCATCTCCCCCGAATCAACCATCGAAGTCGTCTTCGCCATCCTGCTCCTAGCCCTCGCCTATCCAACCGCCAAAGGCAAGTCCGACTACGATCCGTCCCAGGGAAACCTTCCCGGCTTCGTCGTTCCCGTAGCCGGAATCTTCATCGGCGCCCTGTCGGGGCTCGTCGGGGTCGGTGGTGGGGTGTTGATGGTGCCGTTGATGATCCTGGGCCTCAAAGTGCCTCCGAAAAGCGCCATCGCGACCAGCCTGGTCATAACTTTCTTCACCGGCATCATCGGGGCTTCGGGATATATAGCGACCGGCTTCGACCAGTTCGGTAGCCTGCCGCCCCTGATCGTCGGCTCCATCTGCGGGGCCTGGGTCGGCGTCCGCCTCCGCGACCTGACCCCGGACAACGCCCTGCGTATAGGCTTCGCGGTCTTCATGGTCATCGTGGCGATCCGGCTGCTCATGAACGTCTTCTAACCTGCTTTCTGACGGCCCGATAAGAGAGTGTTACGGTAGCGGGGGCTTCCACAGGAGGTTTCGCCCGGTCTGGTGGGATCGTGACGTTGTAAAGGAGATGACGGGAGATAGATTTTGCGAGAACCTTTCTTTGGGGCGCTGAACGGTCACCGGCCCGAGATCTCGGAGAGCGTCTTCGTGGCCCCCGCGACCACGATAATCGGCAGGGTTCGTATCGGGGCGCGCTCCAGCGTGTGGTACGGGAGCGTGCTGCGGGGCGACGATGAAGAGATCTCTGTCGGTGAAGGCTCGAATATCCAGGACCTTTCGATGGTCCACGCCGACCCCAGATTCCCAGCGGTGATCGGGGACAGGGTTACCGTGGGTCATCGCGCTATCGTTCACGGGGCAACGGTCGAGGATGATGTGCTAGTCGGGATGGGCGCCATTTTGCTGAATGGCTGCCGCATCGGCTCGGGGTCCGTGGTCGCGGCGGGGGCGGTCGTCACGCCGGGGACGGAGGTGCCGGAGGGATCGCTGGTGGCGGGGCTTCCGGCGAAGGTCATCCGCGAGGTCCGCGAGTCCGATAAGGAGGGGATCCAACACGGCTCCGAGAGCTATATAGAGAAGTCCGTCATCCACCGGCAGATAGAGCCACTGAGCGCGGAGGAGGTGACCTCCCGATGAGCGGCGGACCCCTCGCCGGGATGACGGTCGTAGACCTGACGCGGGCGCTCGCCGGACCTTACGCGACCATGATGCTCGCCGACGCCGGAGCTGAGGTCATAAAGGTCGAACGTCCCGGCAATGGCGACGACACTCGCGGCTGGGGACCTCCTTTCGTCGGAGAGCCGGGCGCCGAGGAGTCGACGTATTTCCTCTCCGTGAACCGGAGCAAGAAGTCCGTCGTCCTAGATTTCAAGGATGAAGACGACGTGGAGCGTCTGAGGGACCTCATCCGCAAGGCCGATGTACTGGTCGAGAACTTCCGTCCGGGCGTGATGGAGCGGCTCGGGCTCGCGTGGGAGTCGCTCCAGGAGATGAACGAGCGTCTCGTCTACCTCTCTATAACGGGCTTCGGTGAGGGTGGACCGGAGGGACACCGTCCCGGCTTCGACCAGATCGTCCAGGGCGAGGCGGGTCTGATGAGCTTTACCGGGCCGGTCGGCGGCCCTCCGACGAAGGTAGGAGTCCCGATAGCGGACATACTTTCGGGGATGTTCGGGGCTTTCGGGGTTGCAGCGGCGCTCGCCGAAAGGGAGAAGAGCGGGAAAGGACAGCGGGTTTCGTCTTCGCTGCTCGGAAGCATCGTCGGCATTCACGCCTTTCAGGGGACGCGGTGGCTGGTTGCGGGTGAGGTGCCGGAGCCGGCCGGGAACCGGCATCCGACAATCGCGCCTTATGGGGCTTATGAGTGCTCGGATGGGATGATCAATATTGCCGTAGGCTCGGAGGGGTTGTGGCGGGGGTTCGCGCCCCTGATCGGGCTGGACCCCGAAGACGAGCGCTTCGCCGGGAATGGGGACCGTGTGCTGCGGATCGAAGATTTGGAAGAGATCATGGCCCCGGCTTTCGCTTCGGAGACGGTTGACGAGTGGATGAAACGACTGGACGAAGCCGGGGTTCCGGCCGGGCGCATCCGTTCGCTGGACGAAGTGTACGCCTCGCCCCAGATAGACCACCTGGACCTCGTGGACGTGGTAAAGCACCCGACGCTGGGGGATATCCGTCTGCCCGGCTCTCCTATTTCTTACGACCGCTCCGGTCGTCGTGACCCCGAAGCTCCTCCGACTCTCGGGGAGCATACTTCGGACATCTTCGACAAGCCAGCGGATTAGTAGAGCCGGGCGGTGCATCTCTGGGACCTGCTCGTTCTGGCCCTGATCGGGCTGTTCGGCGGGACGCTCTCGGGGATAGTCGGAATCGGCGGGGCGGTCGTCTTCGTGCCTGGCCTTATCTACATCGCCGGATGGGGGATCCGGGAGGCCGTCGGCGCGAGCCTTGTCCTGACCATCTTTACCGCCCTCTCGGGTACGCTGCGCGGCCTCCGCAGCGAGGACCCCGTGGACTGGAAGGTGATGGTGCTGATGGCGCTCGCGGTCGCCCCATCCGCGCTCGTCGGGGTGGCGATCAGCCGGAGCGTCCCCGAAGTTTTCGTCGAACTGGTTTTCGCCGCTTTCCTGATCCTCTTTTCTTACCCAACGTTCCGGGGACGATCCGGGCCGCGAGAAGGAGCGCGCGGAATCCCTTCCGCACTCGTCCTCCTGGCCGGGGTCGGCATCGGCATCCTGGCCGGCTTCGTCGGCATCGGTGGCGCGGCGATGATGGTCCCGCTGATGAGCCTCGGCTTCGGCCTGCGCTTCAAGCGCTCGGTCTCGACCAGCCTCGCCGTCAACTTCTTTACCGGCATCTCCGGCGCCTCGGGCTACCTCGCGAGCGGGCTGGTCCGGCTCGGCGCGCTGCCGCCGCTCGTCCTGGGCGCGGTCCTCGGCGCCTGGCTCGGCGTTACGCTGCGAGACAGAATGCCGGAGAAGATCATCCGGCGCGGCTTCGCCGCCCTCATGCTCATCACGCCCGCCCGGCTTATCGTCGGCATTATCGGAAAGTTGTAGAAATTCTATCCCACAATGGGCGGGCGTTGTTTCCAGAATTCTGTCGCTCGCTCGAAGGCGTAAGCCAGTTGGAGCACGCCCAAGTCGTCCCCGTGGCGGCCGACGATCTGGACTCCAACCGGCAATCCTTCCGGCGTGAAACCGCACGGTACAGAGGCGGCCGGCAGTCCCGTGACGGTGATGTAATAGCAAGATTTCATCCAGTCGATGTAAGTCTCCATCTCGACACCTTCGATCTCCTCCACGTAACGCTGCTTGACGTCGAACGGCGGCACCTGGCTCACCGGTAGGACCAGGAACTCGTATCGTTCCATGAAACGGCGAACGCGATGGTAGAGTGCCGTCCGTTTCTGTTCGGCTCGCGACAGGACTGGTCCGGATAGTCGCCAGCCTTCCTCGATGTTCCAGATCACAGTGTCTTTCATCCGAGCCCGGTGCTCTTCCAGCAGGTCTCCGTAAGCTAGCTCGAAGCTCCAGGCCCGCAATGCCTTGAAGATTTCATCGGCGTCCGCCAGGTCCGGCTCGTCGTCATCTACCACGCAACCTAAAGACTCGAAGACGTGGCGTTGCGAATCTATCGTCTTCGTTACGCGCTGGTCGACCGGCAGCCCGCCGAGGTCCCGGCTCCAGGCGACCCGCGAGCCGGAGAAGTCTCTTTCCAGCGGCCTCCGAAACACTTCTCCCGGTTCGGGCAGGGAGATGGGGGAGCGGGGGTCGGGGCCGGAGATAGACGAGAGCATGAGCGCTACGTCGTCGACCGTGCGGGCCATCGGTCCTTCGACCGAGAGCGTGGACCAGGCGATTTGGGTCGGCCACGAAGGGACTCTGCCGGGAGAGGGCCGGAAGCCGACGACGCTGCAGAAGCCGGCCGGGTTCCTGAGAGAGCCGCCCATGTCGCTTCCGTCGGCGAGCGGCATCATCCCGCAGGCGAGCGAAACCGCCGCCCCGCCGCTAGAACCGCCGCAGGTTTTGGTTGTGTCGTAGGGGTTGAGAGTCTCGCCAAAGACCTCGTTGTAGGTCTGGGAGCCGGCCCCGAACTCCGGGGTGTTGGTCTTGCCGAGCGTGATAGCGCCTGCTTTCTTCAGGCGTTCGACGATCAGGGCGTCTTCTTCCGGGACGAAGTCCTCGAAGATGGGCGAGCCGAAGGTGGTCCGGACTCCCTTCGTCAGCGCCAGGTCCTTGTGGGCCACTGGAAGACCGGCTAGGGGCCCCAACTCTTCGCCCCGCGCGAACGCTTCGTCAACGGCGCGGGCGTCTTTTAGGGCCTGTTCCGGCAAGAGCGTGACTATGGCGTTGACCTGTGGGTTGACGGCTTCGATCCGTGCCAGGTGGGCCGAGACCACTTCCACGGCGGAAAGCTCTCTCGACCGGATCCCCCGCGCAAGCTCCGTCGCCGTTAGAAAGCAAATTTTCTGATCCTGAATCATAGCTTCGCAGGCTACAGCAACCCGAGAGCGTGGGCAACAAAATACGATCCATTCCCTGAATTGACACGGCGGGTACATCACGCTTGAATATCGTCGACCAGCATCTTGATGGGGACCGGTCGAGAGGGAGTATGGAGCGGAGGAGTCGTTCGATCCGCTGTTGCGCCGGAGTCGAGGGCGCGGTGGATAGGACCTATAGCGTAGGGGGGATGGAATGCTTAGAGCGGTAGCGAGACCTCTGGTGAACATAGTGGAGCGCTGGGTGCCGAACGCCCTCGTCTTCGCCATCGTGCTGACGTTCGTGGTGGCGCTCATGGCGCTAGGGCTCACGGACAGCGGACCCGTGGACGTTTTGCGGGGCTGGGGCGACGGGCTCTCGGGGCTTCTAGCGTTTATCGCGCAGATCTCCATAGTCCTGGTACTCGGCTACACGCTGGCCCACACCGGGCCGGTCGAGCGTTTGCTAAACCGGATCGCCCGTTTCCCGCGCACGCCCGCGATGGCCTACGGGTTCGTGACGGTCGTGGCCGGGATAGCGTCGCTCGTCTCGTGGGCTCTCGGCCTGATCGTCGGCGGCATCGTCGCGCTGGAGGTCGCCCGCGTGGCCCGCTCCCGAGGCATCCGGCTCTCCACTACCCGCTGCTGGTCGCCTGCGCCTACTCGGGGTATGTGATCTGGCACATGGGCTACTCCGGCTCCGGCCCGCTTGCCGCAGCTACCCCCGGCAGCTTTTTCGAAGGTCTCGGTGTCGGGGTCGTACCCGTGACCAAGACGACTTTCGCCTCCTGGAACCTGATCTCCATAGTAGTCACCCTCGCAGCCGTTACCGCCGCGATGGTCCTGCTGCGGCCGAGGGGCGACGACCGGATAGTAGAACTCGCGGACAAGTCCCCCGAAGAGGACACCGCCGACGGAGAGTCCAACACAAACGGAAGCACCGGCGTAGACGAAGATACCGACAAACCCTCCACCGGGGAAGACAACACGCCGGCGGATCTCATCGACGGCTCACGTTTCCTGACCCTCGCGCTCGGGGCCGCGCTGGCACTCTACCTGATCGTGTACTTCGCGCAGGAAGGTTTCGCGCTCACCCTGGACATCGTCAACTGGTCTTTTCTGGCAGTGATACTGTTGCTCGTCCGCTCTCCGAGGGACCTCGGAAGCCTCATCACCGACTCCGGCCGAACCGTGGGGCAGGTACTGTTGCAGTATCCTCTGTACGCGGGCATCCTCGGTATCATGGGAGCGACCGGGCTTATCGAGGTATTCAGCCAGTTCTTCGTGGACATCTCGACTCCGAGGACGCTCGGGGTTTGGGCGATGATCGCCGGCGGCATAGTAAACTTCTTCGTCCCGTCAGGGGGAGGCCAGTTCGCGATACAGGCGCCCATCTTCATCTCCGCCGCCCAGAAGCTCGGCGTCGAGCCCGCGCCGGTCATCATGGGCATCGCCTACGGAGACCAGTGGACCAACATGATCCAACCATTCTGGACAATACCGCTGCTCGCCATCACCGGCCTCCGCGTCCGAGACATCCTCGGCTACACCACGATCACCCTGTTCGTCAGCGGCATAGTCCTGTTCGCAACACTCCTCATAGTCGGCGCCGGATGACCTAGCTCCTTTCCCAAACCACGAGTAAACAACCGGCCACACCGAAGCCTGCCACGGCTGCTACGAAAACACGCCCGCGAAGCGAGTGCGGTTGACCCGAACAGCCCTAAATGATATACATGATATATGGATTGTCGACAATTCAGTGGTTCGACGAAGATTGGTTGGGAAGGCAGTCTCTCGCGCCGTTGTTTCGGTGGACGGCGCGGTAATTCTCATGGAGGTAGGGCGTGATCTCTGAACTGGAAGCTCGCACATCTGACGTGTCGTCCAGGTCGGCGCGGGAGGTCGTGGCGGCGGTTACCACGGGGTTTGTGGAGTTTGGGGAGGAGTTTGTCTCCGAGGATCCACTGGGTTGGCTGGGATACCGGGAGCGTCTGTCCCGCGCTTCCGAGCGTAGCGGGGAGGACGAAGCAGTTATAGTCGGGGAGGCGTACATAGGCCGGACGCCGGTGATGGTCGTCGCTTTCGACTTCGATTTCCTCGGCGGGTCGATGGGTGAGGCGACCGGGCGTAGGATCGTCGAGGCTTTCGTCAGGGCGAGGGAGTCGCGCAGGGTTGTCGTCTCCCTCGTTGCCTCCGGCGGGGCCAGGATGCAGGAAGGCATGCGTTCGCTCATCCAGTTGCAGAAGATAGCCGATGCCTGCGCCGGGGCGCGGGCCGCGGGGATACCCTACGTGAGCGTCCTGCGTCATCCGACCACGGGCGGCGTGTGGGCCTCTCTCGCTTCGAGCGCAGACTACATAATCGGGGTGAAGGGGGCGGCCGTCTCCTTCGCCGGCACACGGGTTCGCGGGGAGGAAGAGGCCGGGGACGACTTTGAGAGCGGAGGGAAGTACCGTGCTGGGTTTATAGACCTGGAGTCGGAGCCGGAGGATTTGGCGGAGAGTCTCGCGACGGTCGTGGGTCTGCTCTCGCCGGACGACACGCCGCCGCCCTATCCGCCGGAGGTGCCCAGAGCTCTCGGCAACCCGCGTCTCCCGAAGCTGGCCTGGGACTCAGTGTTACGGGCGAGAAGGCCGAAGCGGCCTCGGGCGGAGGCTTACCTCGACAACTACTTCGAGTACAGGGTGGAAGTCCGTGGGGACCGTGCGGGAGGGGTGGACGAGGGCATGCTCTGCGGCTTCGGCCGCCAGAAAGGGAGGACCATAGCCTACGCCGCCCAGACCGGGAGCGCGAACAGCGCGTCAGGGTTTCGGGCGGCCGGGCGGTTATTGAAGCTGGCTGACAGGTTGCGGTTGCCGGTGCTCACGCTTATAGACACGCCGGGTGCGAGCAACACCGCGCGAGACGAGCGGGAAGGGGTCGGCACCGCGATCGCGGAGCTGTTTTGCACCGTGGCTGAACTCGGCGCACCGATGACCTCGCTGGTGATCGGGGAAGGAGGTTCGGGTGGCGCGCTCGCGCTCGCAGCGCCGGACAACCTTTGGATCACCCCGGACGCATACTTCGCGGTGATAGCGCCCGAAGCGGCCGCAGCCATCGTCGAGAAGGACTCCTCCAGGGCGCAGGAAGTCTCCGAGAGCATGAAGCTCAGGCCGCAAGACCTATTGGACCTCGGTGTGGTGCGAGGCGTAGCCTCGTCGGGACGGCGCCCGGCGCTCGTGATACGCACCTCTTACGGCGCCATCCGGGAGTGGGTCAGAGAGAAGTCGAAGAGATAGCCTCCGAAGAGAAGCGTTAGGGCAGGCGCTCGTCGCGGCGGACGGTTTGCATTGCGCTCAGGGCGCGTTCCATGCCGTCCATCTCGTGGGCGCGGAGGATCCCACGGGCTCTCTCATCGTCCGCCAGGCTTATGGCCCTCACGATGCGTTGATGGTCCTCTATAGACTTGGAGACATCGGCCTTGCCCGTCATGGAGAGCCGGAGAAACATCTTCAGGGGTCCTTCTATCTGGGTGTACAGGTTCAGTAGGACGGAGCTTTGTGAGAGCCTGACGATGGTCTCGTGGAAGGTGAAGTTTAGCTCGTGGTAGCGTCTGACGTCTTTCCGGTTCTTCTCCATCTCTCGCACCACCGGCTCCAGGGCGGCCAGGGAGAGGCGCACCATTCTCGGGCCGTCGCAGTCGCGCTCCAGGGCCAACTCTTCTAAGTTCACCCGTATCTTGTACAGTTCCCTCGTCTCACGGGCGGTGTACCTCTTGACGAGGGCGCCCCTCCTCGGTACGCGCTCCACCAGCCCCTCCTGGACCAGAAGGTAGAGAGCCTCGCGTATAGGCGCGCGGCTGGTCCCGAAACGTTCGGCCAGCTTCTGTTCCTGGAGTCTCTCACCGGAAGGCAGGACGCGCTCGACGATCTCACCGGCGAGGACCTGCGCGATCCTCTCCGGGAACGATGACCTCGAGACCACGTCAGGGACCTGTCTCCGCTTCTCGTCAGAGGCTTCCATAGATGGATTCTAACCGAACCACACCGGCGGTCTCGCCCCGGACGCTTTGTCTTCTCGACTACGAAATCCACTGGTTTATCTGTAGAATGGCCTTTGTCGGCTCATTTAGGGGGATGTGGCGTGCTCGAAGTATGGGGCAGGGCTAATTCGATCAACGTTCAGAAGGTACTCTGGTGCTGCGCCGAGATGGGCGTCCCGTTCGAGCGCTACGATGTGGGCGGCCCGTTCGGCGGCAATAAGGACCCGGAGTACCTGGCACGCAACCCGAACGGCCTGATCCCAACTATCTCCGACGACGGCTTCGTGCTCTGGGAATCGAACGCCATTGTCCGCTACCTCGCCGCCAAACACGGTGCTGGAACTCTCTGGCCGGAAGACCTTACTGTCCGGGCCGAGGCGGACAAGTGGATGGACTGGCAATTAGGTACGATCTGGAACAGCTTCAGGCCGGTGTTTCTGGGGCTCATCAGGGCGCCGCCCGAAGAGAGAGACCACGCCGCCATAGAAGCGGGACGCCTCCAGACGGCCGAAGCGCTGTCCATCCTCGACGCGCATCTCTCGGAGAGGGATTGCGTAGCCGGATCTTCGCTCACGATGGCGGATATACCGCTCGGGGTGACGGTTTACCGCTGGATGGTGATGGATATAGAGCGTCCTCCGCTCTCGAACCTCGAAGCCTGGTACGGGCGTTTGCAAGAGCGGGAAACCTACACCAAGAACGTCATGCTCCCGCTATCTTAGGTGATATGGGAGGACGAACGGGGTAGAACGCTACCGTAGAAGGACCGTTTGGATCCAAAGGAGGCAGGATGGCGCGTCCCTGGCGCAGAAGACTTCAAGAGCAGTTGCCTCCTGGGGTCGAGGCCGAGTTCGAGCGCCACAAACGGCGCTGCCGGAAGCTCCGCGAAGACTTCGAGCAGAGGCTCGCGGAGCGGGACGGCACTCGGGATGCTCTCTCGGCGGCGAGTGGTGAGGTCGGCAAGCTCCAGGGCAGAGGAGTTTCCTTGCTCGGCGAGTTGAACGCAGCCATGCGCGAAGGCGACGAAAAAAAGATCAAAAATATCCAGGCGAGCTACGAGAAGTTCTCGCGAGAACTCGACCGGGCGCAGGCCAAGAGAGAGCGGATAGCCAAAAAACTCTCCGACGTAGATTTCGATGACCAGGAAGTCACCCACTACCTGATGCGGGCCGGACAAAAACAACTCGAAGACGCGGAGAACCGGATCCAAGAACTAAAAGACCTCTTCGAGAGCCTCCTCGAAGAGCAGCACCGGCAGATAGCCGAAGCGGCGGGTCTACTCTCCGCCGAATACGAGTCGCGCAACAAAAGCCCGGAGAAAACAGAAGACGACTGACTCCTCAACCGGGTCCGTCTCAGCGTACTATCCTTTTCTCTACCGGACGTATACTCGATGGATGGGTTATCCGTATGAAGGCGTGGACTTGCGGGCGCATCCCGCGGCTTACCGGGTGGGGCGCGGGGAGCAGGGAGTCTTTCACGCGGAGCCCTACAAGGGCGAATTGTTGCCGCTTTGGGGTTTCAAGGACGTGGAAACGGCACGCGAGGCTTCGGTGGCTATTTACGAGAAGTTCCTTGTGTATAGGGATGAAGAAGACTTCGTCGGGATGGATGTCGCGCGGAAGTATTTGCAGATGGGGTTTACCCGGTCGCGGCGGTACGCGAAATACAAGGGTGGGAAAAAGAGCGAGCCTCGCGAGACCGAGGACCAGATCAAGCGAGAAGCCGCGAATGTGTTTTACGAGAAGTGGCGGGCTGCCGTGGAGGACGGGGAGTACCTGCGGCTTAAGGAGCGTCACCGCAACCTTTACGAGGGTGGCGCGTAACATAAGTTCATCGTTTGGCTGATAATATCTTCGTTATGGAAGAGAGAGACCTTTTGCTGTTGGAGAGCGCGGTTACGGCGATAGAAGAGGCGGCCTCCGCCGTGGCCCGCGAGGTCGAGCGCGACCGGATGGGCGAGTCCGGACTGGCGCGCCTCTCGACGGTCGAGGCGGAGTTGAACCGGAGCCGCATCTCTCTAGAAAAGATCATCCAGGAGGAGCGCCGCTAGCACAGCCGCCGGCACGGTTGCGTATGAGAACCCGATGAACAGCGTACTGAAAACCAGGTCCGTCTTTATCCTCGCGGCCCTCCTCGTCCTGACGCTCCTAGTCTTGTCCGTCCTGGCCCTGCTCGGCTCCAGTTTCGGACTCCTGGCGCTTGTGATCCTCCTCGGCGTGGCCGCCGGATATATCCTCGCAACCATTGTCACCCACCCCAGGAGGACGAGAAAGAGAGCCTTGACGCTACTGGCGGTCCTGTGGGTCTCTTTCTTCGTGGTCAGCCTCTTCAACGCCGGAATCCGTTTCATGCCACCGTGGCTCGCGTCGTTTTTCGGTTCCCTGGAGACTACGGCCGGGGCGTTTGGCTACGGGGTCATGATGGGGCTCGGCATGATCTTCTTTATAAGGCTGACGGGCTTCGAGCATACGAAAAGACGCTGAGGCGTTCTAGCCTCAACCGATACGGTACCTACCTCGCGCAGGGGCCGGTATCCACCGGGTGCAGATGATTGGATGTGGTCTGCAGGTGGTTACGGACTATATCGGAAGGAATGCCGTATCCGGCGTTGCGGGAGTTGGCCCGGCTGGCGAAGATCGTGGCGACCACCTCTCCTTTTGAGTCGACGACTGGGCCACCCGAGTTGCCGGGCCGGACGAAGACGCGGAGGCTAGTCACGGTGCGTTCCACCGGCCCCTTGTTGTAGGCGTCGCTGGAGATCACACGCAGCGTCTCGCCGAGGCGACCGGGCTGCACGTCCAGCGGGCCGTTCTCCGGGAAACCGAGGACGGCGACCGACTCCCCGCTCTTTGGCGGGGCGAGCGGCAGTGACGAGAGGCCGAGGTTGTTTACGTGCAGGATAGCGATGTCGTTTTTGGCGTCGAAGAGGACGACCCTGGCCCTCCTTCCCGGCCCGACGCCCTCTTGTTGGACCCGTGTAAAGCCTTCTCCGGCGACTACGTGGGCATTGGTGACTATGAGGTCGGGGGCGGCGACCCACCCCGAGCCTTCGATGCCGTAGCCGCAGGCGACGCCGGTGATGCGGACCGTTCCGGCTTCGGCCGATTGAATGTCCGGGTCGGAGGTTATCTCGCTGTCCGGGCTCGCCACGTTCGCTTCCGGGCCGTGGATCTGGGGGAGCGGGTCGAGCC
>JBBPZK010000093.1:0-5639 GCA_038199155.1 Rubrobacterales bacterium
GTCTGAGCTTGAGATAGTTAAAGGTTTGAAAGGAAACGGCCTCGCTAACGGCTGCTCTTGACGTTGATTCGGACGCTTACGCCACGCAAGTCGTATCGTTCGCGGAGAGAGTTCTCGATATAGCGGAGGTAGCTGTCCTGTATGTCTTTTGGACGGTTGGCAAAGAGTGTAAACCTGGGGGGAGAAGAGCCTGTCTGGGTCGCGAACCGTATCTTGACTCCTCTGGGCGGCGCGCTCCTTCCGACCAGATAGTTTACGAACTCCGCTACCTCGTGGGTCTTCAATCTCAGGTTGTATGCGCGGCGGAGGACAACGGCGAGCGGGAGGACTCTTTCGACCGCTGAATGGTTGAGGGCCGAGAGGGCGAGGGTTGGTGGTTTGAGGTCCGTCATCCTGGCGGATACCTGGTACTCGACCTCCCTGAGCCTCTCCTCAGAGACGAGGTCACGCTTGTTTATCAGGACCCCGCAGGACCTTCCAGCTTCCTCTATCTGGCGGGCGAGCTGCAAATCTCCTCCGACCAGCCCTTCAGTTGCATCTATCAGTAGGAGAGAGACGTCGGAGGAGCGTATAGCTTCTCCTGTCCTGAGTGCGGAGTAGTAAGGGACCCCGTCCGCCCGACGGGCGCTGCGGTTCACTCCGGCGGTGTCGAGGATCAAGTAAGGGCCGTCATCTTCGGTCGAGACTTCGCCGGCCACCGCGTCCGTCGTCGTTCCGGGAGTATCCGAGACTACAGAACGCTCGGAACCTATCAGCTCATTTAGGAGGGTGCTCTTGCCGACGTTCGGCCTACCGATTATCGCCAGACGCGGCAGGTGCTCCTCGGGTTGCTCCACCGGCTCCGGCAACCGTGAGACTATCGCGTCGAGCAAGTCCCCGGTCCCGAGCCCGTGGGCGGCAGATATCGGGTAAGGTTCTCCCTCACCGAGCGAGTAGAAGGAGTACCGATCCGTATCATCGGCGGGATTGTCCAGCTTGTTCACGGCCAGCACTACCTCCCCAGGCGCCCGCCTTAGCTCCCTGGCTATCACGGCGTCGGCCTCAGTCGGTCCCGTTCTCGAATCCGCAAGATGTACGATCACCGCCGCTTCTTCTATCGCTACCTTAGCCTGGAGCGTCACCAGAGCTTCGAGCCCCACGTTGGACAACGGCTCCATGCCGCCGGTATCTACCAGGGTAAACTCCGTCCCGGCCCACTCCGCCCGACTGTAAGTCCTATCGCGCGTCGTACCCGGCTCCCCCGAAACAACCGCCTGACGGCGACCGATGATCCTATTTACAAGCGAACTCTTCCCGACGTTCGGCGCGCCAACTATCGCCACAACCGGCAGTCCACTCATTTCCCACCCCCGTCGTTCCCGGCTGGAAGACCGTAAATAGTTGTGAGGATCCCCTCCGAGACCTCATTATAGGCCCCTCTACCTTTCAAAGTATTATCCATATTTACAGGTTTGCCGATATATGCTTTGAGTTTCTCTCCTCTCAGCCGGGAGGAGAGGGTTGGGGCTTTGCTTATGAAGACGGGAAGGATGGAGGCTCCGCTCCGGGATGCGAGCATTATGGCTCCATTTTTGGGTTGGCGGTCGGGTCCTGCGTCTGCTCCTTCGGTCCTGTGGGTGCCTTCGGGGAAGATGCCGAGAGCCCAGCCTTTGGAGAGGTATCCGAGGGATGCCCGCAGCGCGGCACGGCCCCCTCCCTGGCGGTCGACGGGGAAAGTGCCTATGAACCTGAAGAAACTCCTGAACGGGAAGACGAAGACCTCCTTTTTAGCCATCCACTGTATACGCCTGGGTACTGCGGTGCAGACGAAAACCGGGTCGAGATATTGCGAGTGGTTGGCGACGACGACGAGAGGTCCGTTGTGAGGTACGTTCTCCCTGCCCTCGACTGTGAATCCGTATACGAGCTTGAAGAGGACATTCACCGACCACCGGAAGAGCCGGTAGCGGGGCGACAGGTGAATGTCGCGAGGCTTATCGTTGCTTACCGGCTCTCCGCCGCTAGAGGATGACGTCATGGCTCACGAGCCTCTCTTTTGGTGGAGGGCGGAGGCGAGGGCGAGGATACGCTCCACCACCTCTTCGAGGCCGAGTTCGGTCGTGTCTATGATCCGGGCGTCCGGAGCCGGTTTTAGGGGAGCTGTCTCGCGCTCGGTATCTCGACGGTCGCGGGTCTTCATAGCTTCTCTGATGCGTTCCAGCTCTCCTTCCCGGCCGCTCTGACGAGCCCGGCGGCGCGCCCTCTCCTCTGGGGCGGCGGACAGGAATATCTTCAACTCCGCTTCCGGCAGCACTATCGTCCCTATGTCCCGCCCCTCGACAACGGCGCCGCCTTCTTCCTCACGAGCCCTCTCGGCAGCCTCCCGCTGCACAGAGAGGAGAACGGATCTGACACGGGGACTCGCCGAGACTTTGGACGCCGCTGCGGAGACCTCAGGGCTGCGGAGCGCTTCATCCGGGACGGGTTCGCCATCCACCAGGACGCCGTTGCCCTCCAACCGTATACGTCCGGCGGCAGCGGCGAGGTCATCTTCGTTGTCCGGGTCGAGGTTTTCGCGGAGAGCAAGGAAGGCTACTGCCCTGTACGCGGCGCCCGTGTTTATGTCGGAGAAGCCGAGTCGTTCGGCGACCGCGCGGGCGACCGAGCTCTTTCCGCTTCCGGCGGGACCATCTATGGCTATAAGAAATCCGTTCATCAACCCCGGAAGTATAGCCGATACGGCGACCCCCCTGGCGTGGAAGCCCGCTCAGGTTGCGGGATCACCTGAGAGAGTCGAGGGCTCGGAAGTATTCCGGGAAGGTCTTCGTGACACAAGATGGGTTCCGTATCCGTATTCCCTTCGCGACGAGCCCCGTGATCGAGAACGCCATCGCCATCCGGTGGTCCCCGTAAGTCTCGATGGCCGCACCAGAAACCGGGCCGGGCTCAACGCGCAAACCATCCCGCTCCTCGGATACCCGGACCCCGAGCCGAGCCAGCTCCGTAACGACGGCGGAGATGCGGTCAGTTTCCTGGCGCCGCGTGTGCCCAACGTTCTTTATAATGGTCGGCGTCGTCGCGAACGGCGCTATCGCCGCCAGCGTCATCATCGTGTCTGAGAACTCGTTCATGTCCACCTCGACGCCACACAAGCGCTCCGGCCCCATAACCTCCACGAAATCACGCCCGATCTCCACCCCGCACCCCATCCTCTCCAGCACGCCGACGAACTTCAAGTCTCCTTGTGACGAGTTGTTTCCGAGACCGGGAACCCTGACCCTCCCGCCTGTTACGGCTGCGGCGGCAAAGAAGTACGAAGCAGCCGAAGCGTCCGGCTCGACGGCGTAGTCTATGGCCCGGTAGAAAGAGGGAGAGACCTCGAACCGTCCGAGGTCCTCATCCACGAGGACTTCGACCCCGAAATCAGCCATCATGGAAGTCGTGATCCCCACATAAGGCTTCGAGCCACGCCCACTACCGGCCACCAGGATCACCCCCTCCCCGGCATACGGCGCCGCAACGAGGAGCCCGCTCAGAAACTGGCTACTCTGACTCACCTCGACCCTTACCTCACCTCCCCGGATGCCACCGCCGTGAACCACGACCGGGAATTTCCCCTCCTCCCCCGAATACCCGACCTCAACCCCCAAAGACCTCATGGCATCCACCAGATCCGCCACAGGACGCTCCCGCATCCGGGGTACTCCATCAACCACGTAGGCACCCTCCCCTAGCGCCAGCATCGGCGGCAAAAACCTGGCAACCGTCCCAGCATTTCCCGCGAAAAGAGCTAATCGCTCATCTCTCGCTGGTATTATGCCTCTTTGTCCTTTGACGTGTACTAGGGTGCGGGCCTGGGTTTTTGCTGGATCCTTGTCTGTCTTTACTTCGAGGGGGAAGCCGAGGGTTGTGAGGGCTCGCATCAGGTAGAAGGAGTCGTCGCTTATTAATGGGTTGGTGATGGTCGATGGTCCGTCGGACAGGGCAGCGAGGAGTAGAGCCCGGTTTGTGACGCTTTTGGAACCTGGGACGGTTACAGTGGCGTCTACGGGATGCGGCAGCGACTGTATCTCCAACTCTTCGGGGAACTCGCCTCTCACGTCTTCGATGGAGAAATCTTTGCCGGGAATACCGGAGACGAGGCTCATCGCAACGCCTTTAGTTCTTCTTGGGTGAGATCCCGGACGCGACCCGGCGAAAGATCGCCGAGGAACACGGGACCGACCCGGATGCGCTCCAGATAGATGAGAGATAACCCCACGGCCTTACACGCTCTTCGTATTATGCGTTTACGGCCTTCGTGGATGGTCATGTTGAAGGTAGTTGTTTTTGCGGTGCGGTTGAGGTTGGTTAGTTTGGGTGGGAGCATCTTGCCGTCTTCGAGGGTCGGGCCGTTTGTGAGGGCGGCGAGTGATGATTCTGGGGCGCGGCCTCTGATGGTCAGGCGGTACTGTTTTTCGATCTCCGATGACGGATGGGCGATGTGGTGGGCGAGCGGGCCGTCGTTTGTGAGGATGAGTAGGCCGGTCGTATCTGCGTCGAGGCGTCCGACCGGGACCAGACCGGGTACTTCCGGCATGAGGTCCGAGACGGTCGGGCGTCCGAGGCCGGGTTCGTCTTGCAGGGTTGTCAGGTAGCCGGCGGGTTTGTTGAGGGCCAGGTAGGTGGGCTCTTGCGGCAGGGTTACGGGTTCGCCTTCGAAAGAGACTTCATCTTGGGGTGAGACACTCGCGCCGAGGGTGGCGGTCTCCCCGTTGAGCTTGACCCTGCCGGCGGAGATCAAGGCTTCAGCCTTGCGGCGGGAGGGCGCGGCTCCCGCGCGGGCGAGGTAGGCTTGCAGGCGCATCTCTTCAGGCTTCCGCAGGGGCGGCCGGGGCTTCGCGGACCTTTTCTAGGCGGTCCCGGAGGCGGTCCAATTCCTCGGGGGCGACGAGGGTGTCGAGCGGTGGAAAGTCATCGCGCGAGGCGGCGCCGGTCGCGGCGAGGAACTCGGCGGTGACTTCCAGGAGGGCGGGCGAGCCTGGGGTGTCCTTGTCGGATCCGGCCTCGGTGAGGAGGCCGCGCTCCAGCAGACCGCGCACGACGGCGTCGGAGTTTACGCCGCGGGCGGCTGAGACGGCGGCGCGGGTCAGAGGACCGAGATAGAGGGCGCAGGAGAGCACCTCGTGGGCCGCGTTTGAGAGCGGAGTGGGTCGCAACTCTCGCCTGAAACGCTCCACGGCCGGGGCGCAGGCTGGGTTCGTCGCGAGCTGGTAGCCACCGGCCACGTTTCGCAGGACTATGCCGGAGTTTTCCGGGGAATAGCAGGTTTCGAGTTCTGTCAGGGCGTCCTGGACTTCTTGAATAGGCAAGTCTACGGCGGAGGCGAGGTCTTTCGAGGAGACGGGACGTCCACTGACGAGCAGGGTTGCCTCTATCAGGTGTCGGGGGCTGGCGTTCATCCGGCGGGCAGGAAGGTAAGGGGGCCTAGGGGCTCCGGTTGGGAGAGGGAGAGATGGCCTTCGTTGGCGAGCGAGAGTGAGGCGGCGAAGGCCACGGCGGGCGGCAGCAGATCGGTGAGGGCGCGGTGCGCGCTGGGGACAGGAGCAGGTCGTAGCGCTGTGGGGTCGGTGATCGTTAGCGGCAAGCAGCGGCACGGGTCAAGCCGTGCGAGCAGCCGA
>JBBPZK010000094.1:0-5166 GCA_038199155.1 Rubrobacterales bacterium
AACGGACGAGCCTGGTAGATCCTGTAAACGCATGCCCACGGACCCACCGAAGAGTTGAAGGAGGTGAGCAGACATGATGCCCAACGGACGAGCCTGGTAACACGATTCAAAGTTTGTACATCCACGATCATGCATGGAGGGAGGCGAACCTGATGCCCAACGGACGCGCCTGGTAGAAGAGCTACCACAAAGACAATGAAATAAGTGATTGGCATCCAGGCTCCTCACGGAACCGTAATAGTGAGTCAGTGAGTCGCGCTTTGCGCTAGAATACGGTATTAGGTTACCGTAGGGAGGACGAGTCGGATAGGCTGACACACATACGCGCGACGCACGCTTACATTTGCTGCTTGGCCGTGCTTGCCGCGGCCTCGCTTGCTGGCTGGGTATACCTCGTAGGGCTCTCCTTCGGGTGGCTCGCTCTGGGGGCGGCTGGCGTGCTAACCTCTGTGAGCCTCCTCTCCAGGCGCTTCCCGATGCGATCCGGCGGGATCACCGTGGATGTTGCCGATGTAGCGACGCTGACCGCGCTTGCTTTGTTCGGTCCTATGTGGGCGCTTCTCGTCGCGATACCTGCTACTTTCTACCGGGACCGGTTGCGTACGCTCTTCGTGTCCTCTGTCGACACGCTGAAGGTCTTGGCTGCGGGGTGGGCATTCTCGGCCTTTAGTACCCCGCTGATGTCCAGCTCTCGGTTCGATGCCCGTTTCGTGTACGGCGTTCTGGTTGCGGCCCTCGTCTACTACGTGGCGGACACGCTCATGAACTCGGCTTTGCTGCGGCTCAAGTACGGCACTCCGCTGGTGCGCACTTTTGAAGAGTCCTTCCTGCCGCTTGTGCCGGCAAATAGCGTGGTCATCTTGACGGTTCTGGGCACCTCTTATGCAACCGTGGCTTTCGGGCCGGCCGCCGCGATCGTGCTCTTCTCGGGTGCGGCGGGGGCGCTGACGTTGCTCTACCTGCTCCACGATCGCCAGAGCAGGCTTGAGGCTGCCGAGGACAGGGCCACGCGTCTCGAAGGGGAGTTGCTCTCCTCCAACCTGGAACTCGCAAACCGTTTCGTGGAGAGCCTCGGACGCAAGGATGGCTACACCGCCCGTCATGCGGCGGCCTCAGCCGTCTACGCGGCGAACGTAGCTCGGGAGTTGGCCCTGGAGTCCACAACGACCGAGAAGTTGAGGGTCGCGGCTCTTTTGCAGGATGTGGGCCTCATAAGCGTGCCCGAAGAGGTGCTCCTGACTCCACCCGAGAAGCTCAACTCCGTGGGTAGGATGCACCTGGAGGAGCACGCGGGCCACGGCGAGCGCATCCTCTCCGCAGCCCCAGGCTACGAGGAGGCGTCTAAATGGGTCCGCTGGCATCACGAGAGGGTGGATGGTACCGGTTACCCGGACAAGCTCCGGGGCGAGTGGATACCCCTGGAGGCAAAGATCCTCGCCGCAGCCTCCACCTATGCCGCCCTGATCCTCGACGGACCTGGTAGCGCGGGTCTATCCGCCCAGGAAGCCCGCAGGAGACTGGTGGGCGAGATCGGCGAGGCCCTCGACAGCGGCGTAGTGAGGGCTCTCTTGCGAGCTCTCGACACCGAGGACGAGCGCTACGCCACCGCCGCCGACGACCGGTTCTCCCGTACTTCAGCCGTGGCTGCTCCGAGGGAAGTCTGGGGCGGAGCAGAAAGCCGGCTGGCGGCGGTTGACACGAATCAAGGGTAGAAGATCCAACCGAACATCCGTCGAGTCGCCAGGCGATTTCCGGACGGTCCGCCGCTACCATCAGGCGGATAGCGTGAGGCCGATAGGCACCACATGTAGGAAGCGCTGCAGGGGAAGACTCCAGACGGTAAGCTAGGGGTGTGCTTACGACTGGCGGTAGAGGGCAGACCATACTCGGTGTAGACCCAGGGACAGCGACGATGGGCTGGGGTGTCGTGCGTCAGGAGGGGAATCGTCTTCGCTACGTTCAGCACGGGGCGGTTACGACTCCCTCTTCCTGGGAGATGCCACGCCGCCTGGGGCATCTGTTCGATGGGATAACGGAGTTAGTTCGAGGCTACCGGCCGCATTCCGTCGCCATCGAGGAGTTGTTTTTCAACACGAATACGACTACGGCTATAACGGTCGGGCAGGCGCGGGGGGTTGCTATCCTGGCTGCATACAAGGCGGGGATTGAGGTGGCCGAGTACACGCCGTTGCAGGTGAAGCAGGCGGTAACTTCTTACGGCCGGGCGGACAAGCGACAGGTTCAGGAGATGGTCAAAGCCCTACTAAACTTGCGAGAGATCCCAAAACCAGACGACGCGGCAGACGGGCTCGCCATCGCGATCTGCCACGCCTTCACGGCCCGCATGTCGGGCAAGGTTGGGGTGGGGAAATAGCCACTCGTGCAGGATAATTAGACCATGATCTACAGACTCCGTGGACAATTGGTCGAGAAGGACGCCGAGGGAGTCGTCGTGGACGTAGTCGGCGTCGGGTACCGGGCGTCCGCATCCGCCGCTACTCTTCGCACGCTGCCGGGGCCTGGAGAGGAGTGCGTCCTGCACACCAGGATGGTCGTGCGCGAAGACGCGATGTTGCTCTTCGGGTTCGCCACGCGGGACGAGCGGGCGGCCTTCGACGCGCTGACCGGTGTGAGCAAGGTCGGACCAAAACTGGCCCTCTCAGTGCTGTCTACGATGTCTCCACCAGAAGTGTCCGAGGCGGTGGCTCGGGGCGACGTTATAAAGCTCGCCTCGGTGCCGGGGCTCGGGAAGAAGACCGCCGAGCGACTGGTGCTAGAGCTACGGGGCAAGGATCTGGCGGCCGCTTTTACGGCTTCCGGGCTAGAATCGGTCGGCGGTCTCCAGGATCGGGCGGCGCCGGGGCCGTACATGGAGGCGCGGGAGGCGCTCGCCGCCCTCGGGTACTCGCTTGAGGAGGCTGAGATGACGCTCAACGAGGTGCCGCCCCAGGACTCGGTCGAGAAGTACATCAAAGAGGCTCTGCGGCGGATAGGAAGCAGGCGCTAGGCGTGGAAGAGATGGACGACTTCACGGTGCGCGGCGGGCCTGACGGAGGTTCCGAGGAGGAATTGGATGGTGGATCTCCCAGCGGTCCCTCGGAGCTACCGGGAGATAGCCCGCTGGACCCAGCGGAACTCCCAGGGGACGACGAGCCGAAAATCCGGCCCAGGACCCTCGATGAGTTTATCGGACAGGATGAACTCAAGGATCTCCTCAGGATCTTCGTGGAGGCTGCCCGGCGGAGGAACGAGCCCCTGGACCACGTGCTGCTCGCGGGGCCTCCAGGGCTCGGTAAGACTTCTTTGTGCCGGATCCTGGCGCACGAGATGGGGGTCCAGATCCAGATCACCAGCGGCCCTACTCTGGAGCGGGCGGGTGACATTGCGGCTATCTTGACTTCTCTGGAGGAAGGCGACTTCCTGTTTATAGATGAGATCCACCGTCTCAACCGCCAGATCGAAGAGGTCCTCTATCCAGCGATGGAGGACTTCGCGATGGACATCGTGCTCGGGCAAGGGCCGTCGGCCCGTACGATTCGCATGGACGTTCCGCCCTTTACCCTGGTCGGGGCGACGACTCGAACGGGTCTTATCACTTCACCCTTGCGCGACAGGTTCGGGTTTTCGAGCCGTCTGGACTACTACTCGGCGGAGGACCTGGAGAAGATCGTGGTCCGAAACGCCGGTATCCTCGGCATCCCGATCTCCGAACCCGGCGCGAAGCAGCTCGCCGGGCGTAGCAGGGGAACCCCGCGAGTCGCCAACAGGCTCCTCAGGCGCGTGCGGGACTACGCGGAGGTGGTGGGCGACGGGAAGATAGACGAGGAGACGGCCAATGCGGCGCTCGCCATGCAGGGTGTGGATGACCTGGGGCTGGACCGGATCGACCGGGATTACCTCGGGCTCATCATCCACAAGTTCGATGGCGGCCCGGTTGGACTCGGCACCGCTTCCGTGGCTTTAGGCGAGGCGCGGGATACGGTCGAGGACGTGTACGAGCCGTATCTGCTCCAGTGCGGCCTGATCCAAAGGACACCCCGTGGCCGTATCGCCACCCGCCGCGCCTACGCCCACCTCGGCGTCCGAATGCCGGAATAAACCCGGCACGCTCCAAACGACTTCCAATTCAAAGTCAATTGGAAGTCGTAGATTCGGGCGAGACGAGCACGTTGAAAGCAGCGCCTTGGGGCATCCTCGACCGGTCCTGGTTGAAGACAGCCCATTTCTTGCGGCTGCCATTGTACCAGACACCTACCGGATGGTCGTTGTAGACACCATCCTTGCCTCCGGGGTTCCAGTTCTGTGTAACGCTCAGGAGGAGGTCCGGCCTGCCGTTTGTCAACGGGCTGTCAATGTAGGTGCTGTTCGCGGTTGTATTCGAAGCTGTGGATCTATGTACAAACATTATCATCGACGATTGCCCGGACGATGCACCCTTGACGGGCTGCGAGGTAGTAGTCGCTTCTCCGCCCGTCGTGTTCTGTGCCGCATCGGAGCTCTTCGCGTCTCCGTAGAACTGTAGAACGTAGTATCCCTCGACCGCCAGAGCCATGAGGACTACGATCAACGCCGTCCCAACGATGAACCGTCGCAAAATACACCCGTCCCCTCTGGCAATCTCGCCACTACGTCGGACGCCTACAGCTTTTCAGGTCCAGGCTACGGCCTCTTTACAACCCACCAATCAGATAAGCGGTACACCCGGACCGAAGAGCTCCTTTTTCCCATTCCCGTCGACAGTATTTTACATACTTTGTACTGGATAGGCTATCGTTTCTGTTCCTGTAGTGGATTTTCTTCGCACATGGCGCTGGTCGCAGTCCTTCAGCTTTTTTCGGGGGCTCTGGGCGTCGTAACGGCTCCCTCGGAGGCCGACGAGACGAGGGCTGCATACTTCGCCATCACGCCGGTCGTGTAGCGTGGCTCCGGCTCGGTCCAGTTTTGGAGGCGGTCTTCGATCTCCTCGTCCGAGAGCTCGACGCTCAGGGTGCGGGCTTCTATGTCCAGGGTGATCGTATCGCCGTCGCGGAGTGCTGCGATGGGTCCGCGGTGGGCTGCCTCCGGGGCGACGTGGCCCGCCATCAGGCCGCGGGTGGCCCCCGAGAAACGCCCGTCGGTCAGCAGGGCGACCGATTCGCCGAGTCCCTGACCTACTATTGCCGCCGT
>JBBPZK010000095.1:0-3744 GCA_038199155.1 Rubrobacterales bacterium
CACCACAGCATCAAGGAAGCATATAGAGGTCGGCGGGACGGAAGCGCTGGTCTGGGGTAGCGGGAAGCGGGGCGTGATTCTCTCGCACGGCGCGGCCTACAACGCGGCGAGCTGGGCTCCCCAGGCCAGAAAACTTGCCAAAAGCGGCGACGTAGTGCTGGCGGTCGAGGAAACTTCCCCGGAGAGCATAGAAGCAGCCGCGAAATACTTGCGGGAAGAGCGTGGAGCGGAGAGCGTGGCACTCATCGGGGCGAGCGCGGGCGCGGGACCTGTGCTGGAGGCGGCCGGTAAAGGAGGAATCACCGAGCAGTTGATCCTACTCTCCGGTACGGGTGACGTCTCGAAACTCGGCAAGCTCCCGAAACTCTTCGTCGCCAGCGAAGGAGAAGGACTCGCTCCGGACGCCCGGCAGATGGCAAAAGAAGCTCCGGGCAACAAGAACGAAGTCCTGATCCTACCGGGCGACGCCCACGCCCAAGCTATCTTCGAGACGGATCGGGGCAACGAGTTGCTGCAACGTATTATAAAAAGGATACGCGAATACGGTTAGCCTTGCTCTTTTCGTGTAGGAAATCCCGTCTTCGGGTCGAAAGAGCGGACCTGCGTTTGCGGTAGATCACACCCGGTTTTTAGTAAGGCTTTGGCTACCGCATCCCGGTCGAGTCCGGTCGTCCGGTGAAAGAGTAATGTCTGCCACGTTGTTCTATCGCGATTGAGTTATACACTTTGTATGCGTGTTGACCGTCTCCGGCGGTTATTTTATTTGCTGTAACTTTTGAAGAGGCGGCTTGGTTTTGGGAACATTTTTTAGGCTGATGTCTTTTACTCGTGGTCGGCGTTGGCTGCTGGTTACGGGGCTGGTGTGCGCGGTCGGGCTAACGGTCGCGGCCCTGGGCATTCCGTGGCTGGTCAAGACGGGTATAGATAAGGCTTTCCCTTCCGGGGGCGGTGGTCATCCCGAAGTGTTGTGGCCGCTGGCGTGGGGAATCCTCGGGTTCGCGGTGTTGCGGTTCCTGTTCAACGCCGGGCGGCGTTACTCGACCAACTACCTCGGACACGTGGTTGAGTACCGGATGCGGCGGGCACTCTTCGGGCGGATGCTCGGGTTGCCACACGGTTTCTACGACGGGGCTTCGACGGGTGAGTTGGTCTCGCGGGCGACCAATGACTTGCGGGTCATACGGTTCTTCGTAGGTTGGGGGATGTTCCAGCTTTTTATAAGCCTCATTACGCTGTTTATCGTCTCCGGCGCTTTGTTCTACATAGCCCCGACCCTCGCGCTCCTGGTCCTTTGCCCGATGCCGCTGCTGGCGTTCGCGGCCTGGCGTTTCGCGGATAAGGTGCATCCCATCTTCCGTTCCGTGCAGGGGCGGCTCGCAGACGTGACGACCACCGTTCAGGAGAATGTATCAGGCATCCGGGTCGTCAAGAGCTTCTCCCGCGAGCCTTTCGAGGTTGACCGATTCGGCGAGAAGGCGGAGGGCGTCCTGACCGAGACGATGGCGGCCCGCGGCCTCCGGGCTTTCTATATCC
Organism: Rubrobacterales bacterium; assembly: GCA_038199155.1. Classification (GTDB taxonomy): domain Bacteria; phylum Actinomycetota; class Rubrobacteria; order Rubrobacterales; family Rubrobacteraceae; genus JBBPZK01. The sequence continues at coordinate 1,534 of JBBPZK010000095.1, forward strand.
CCGGCATGAGCTTCTTGCCAGCGACCTCGATCGCGCTCCTGCTCCTCTTCGGGGGACGCGAGTACGTCCTGGGCTCACTCACCCTGGGCGATTTCGTCCTGTTCCAACTTTTCTTGATGCAACTCGTGTGGCCGATGCAAGGTTTCGGGCTCGTCGTGGATCAAGGCCAGCGCGCGCTGGCCGCCTCCGAGCGGGTGTTTGAGATCCTCGACTCCGCCCCCGAGATAGAGAGCCCGCCGAACCCAGTCTCCCTGCCCGAAGCAGGCCAACCCGTCGGGATAGAGTTCCGGGACGTCTCCTTCGCGTACGGAAGCGGCGAGCCGGTCCTGGAAGGCGTGAACTTCCGGGTAGAGCCGGGCGAGACGGTGGCGGTGGTTGGGGCTACGGGATCCGGCAAGTCCACCCTGCTCTCGCTCATCCCTCGCTTCTACGACCCGACGGAGGGGTCGGTGCTGGTGGGAGGCGTGGACGCGCGTGAGTTGGACCTCGCGGAACTCCGGCGGAGCGTCGGGATCGTGCCGCAGGAGACTTTCCTGTTCTCCGAAAAGGTCCGGGACAACATCGCCTTCGGCATCCAGGACGCGACAGAGGAAGAGGTCGTGCGGGCGGCGAAGATAGCCGGGGCGCACGATCAGATCTCCGCTTTCCCGAAAGGCTACGATACGATGGTCGGCGAGTGGGGCATCACACTCTCCGGCGGCCAGAAGCAGCGAGTCGCCATCGCCCGCGCCCTGGTCAAAGACCCGAAGATACTCCTCCTCGACGACGCCACGAGCAGCGTAGACGCCGAGACGGAAAAGCAGATCCAGGAATCCCTCCAGGAGACGCTCGGCGGGGCCGAAGCCTCCAACAGAACAACTTTTATAGTCGCCCACCGGCTCTCGACCATCTTGCTGGCCGACCGCCTCCTGGTCCTCGACGGCGGACGAGTAGCCGAGTCCGGTACACACGATGAACTGGTCGCCCGCGGCGGACTCTACGCCGGGATGTACGGTCCCGGTGAGGAGAGGCTGGCTTCCGCGTGAGCAAGAATCGGCTGAAAGATTACCTGCTCGGGTTTCCGTTGCTGCGACTCTTCGCGTTTGCGGCTCCTTACAAGGCGCGGCTCGCGGGGCTCGGTTTCATCATTTTCCTCGCGACGGCGGCGGATATCGCTGGACCCCTGATCGTCGGCTACACCATAGACTACGGTCTCGGGCAGAAGGGCGGAGCAGGCAGCGACCTGCGGGTGGTGTATCTCGCGGTCGGGTTCTACGTGTTCGTGAACATCGCGGCGTGGGTCTTGGGGTATCTTCAGACCTTCGGGATGGGCTGGGTCGGGCAGCACATGATCCTGGACCTCAGGAACACACTCTTCGGACATTTGCAGTCGTTGAGCTTGCGCTTCTACTCCGAGCAGAAGGCCGGTTGGATCATCTCTCGCCTGACAAACGATATAGAGAACTTCACGAACCTCCTCAACGACGGCGTCCAGAACCTGGCGAAAAACGGGCTCACCCTGATCGGGGTGTTCATCGCCATCTTTATCCTCGACTGGAAACTCGCACTCGCCGTAACCACCGTGTTCCCGATCATGGTCCTCGGCACCGCTATCTACCGGGTCCAGAGCATGAAGTCTTTCCGGCGCGCCCGCGAAGCCATCGCCGAACTCGCCGCCTTTTTGCAGGAGAACGTCTCCGGGATGCGCGTCGTGCAGGCCTTCACCCGCGAGCAGCAGGCGAGGGACGTTTTCGCCGACCGCAACCACGCCTATCGTCGGGCCAACTCGCGGGCCAGCCTCCTCTCGGCCATCTACTTTCCGGGGGTCGAATTCCTGAGCGCGGTGGCGCTCGCGATAGTGTTGCTCTACGGCGGCTTCCGGGTCGTGGGCGGAGAGATGACGCCGGGGCATCTGGTGGCGTTTATAGGGCTGCTGAACATGTTCTTCCAGCCCATTCAACAACTCTCACAACTCTACTCGGATCTCCAGAGTACGCTTACCTCACTTGAGAAAGTCTTCGCGGTACTCGACACGGAATCCGACAGGGCCGACCAACCGGGCGCCCGGAGTCTGGACCATATAGAGGGGAAGATCTCCTTCGACAACGTCAGCTTCGCCTACGGTGAAGACCCTATCCTCCAAGACGTAAGCTTCGAGATAGAACCCGGCGAGACCCTCGCCATCGTCGGCGAAACGGGCGCCGGAAAGAGCACCATCGTCAAGCTCCTCTC
>JBBPZK010000096.1:0-3352 GCA_038199155.1 Rubrobacterales bacterium
ACAGTCCTCCAGAAAAGTCATGATCCTACCCGACAACCCTGCCGCCTCTTCGGTCTCGCATTCCCACACCACGAGCACATCCCAGCCCAGTTCATGGAGCTTGGCGAGGTTCTTTAAGTCTCGCAACCGGTTTTTCTCCAACTTTGGTCCCCAGAACTCCAACCTGGATTTGGGCATCCTGCAGCGCGAGCACCCTTCGTGCCGGTGCCAAAAACATCCATGCACGAAGATGACTTTTCTCCTTTCCGGGAAAACAATATCAGGACGGCCCGGAAGCCCACCATAGTGGAGACGGTAACGGTACCCAAGGGAATGTACCAGACGGCGAACACGCATCTCGGGCTTCGTATCCTTGTTTCGGACACGACTCATCCTCTCTTTTCTTTCTCCAGGAGAGAGTGTGTCAGTGCTCCTAGCCATACTCCATTTCTCTTTTCGAGTTCAATTCAGTCTTTCGTATCTTGCGCCAAAGATACTCTAGCCTCTCCAGAGTTTAGCCGGATTTCCGTATCCGCTTTGCGGGAGAGATAGCCGAGGCCCAGTCTCTTCGCTTCCACCGGCAGGGGGGCGACGCTGGAGATCCAACCGACTTTCTTTTCGCCCTGAAAAATTTCCGCGCCGGAACCTGGAGACGGGCCGTCTATTACGAAGCGGTGCAGGTTGCGGTTCGGGTGGCCGCGGTAGTGCATCCTCGCTACGGTCTCCTGGCCGGGGTAGCAGCCTTTGGCGAAGCTGACGGCCCGCTCCAGGATGCCGGTTTCGCCGGGGAAGTTTTCGGGGGTCATGTCGGAGCCGAAGCGGGGGACTCCTGCCTCTATGCGCGCCGTCTCAAAAGCATCGTGGACTGCCGGAATTGCTCCCATTGCCATTAGCTGCTTGCGGGCCGCCTCGATAGAGTCGGCGGGGCCGATCAGGTCGTAGCCGGACACGGGAACCGCGACGCCCGCCGCGAGCAGCGACGTACCGGCTATTTTTATCTCCGCCGTCTCGTGCTCCGCCAGCGCCAAGTTTTCCAGAAATTCCCCGGCACGGGGGCCGTAGAGGCCGAGGACCTCCCAGGGAGGCTCCTCTTCGCTGAGGTCTTCTACTTTTACCCGCGAGAACGGAGCGTAACGACCTAGTATCTCCTTCGCCGCTGCCGCCCCTTCCGGCTCGGTATCTATGAGGATGCCGTCGCCGTCTTTCAGGACGCGCAGGTCCGTTTGTATGCGTCCCTTCTGGTTCAGGAGCGCCGCGTAGACGCCGAGGCGCTCTTCTTTTGGCATCTTGTTAGTCAGGACGGCGTCCAGCAGCCCGACCGGGTCCTTGCCGGTGAGCCGTAGGATCTTCTTTTGGGAGTGGTCTACTACGGCGACGCCCTGTCTGAGGGCCGCGTAACCGACAGCGGGATCTCCGGGGTGAGTCGGTTCTGAGCCGCCGGAAGGGCGCGTATCCTTGACGGGGCCGCTTTCGGGGAGTTCCTGGGAGTGTGAGGCGCGTAAATATTCCATGCCGTTATTGTAAGCCAGGAAACGTTACCAGGAGGTAGAAGGCGGCCCTGACGTCCGCATACACGCGAGGTAGCGGCAGACCGGACTTCCCGGCTAACCGGGAGACGTCCTCGTACTCTGGGGCGGCAACGAAGTCTTCGCCGTCGATGCTCCCGACTTTCACGAGACAGGTCCCGTAGGGAAGCTCTACCTCTACGCGGCGGCGCTCGGCGATCGTACGCCCGACGCCGCGATGCCGGACGCCCAAAGCGCCCGTCTCACGCATTAGGAGGAGGGCGAGACGCTCCCGATCCTTACTATTCGCGAGTACACAAACCTTGTATGCTCCGCGTCCGCGCTTCATGAAAATGGGCTCCAGCCACGCGTCGAGAGCGCCCGCCTCCAAAAGCTTCTCGGTCGCCGCCCCGAGGATTTCCCCCGGCGCGTCGTCCACGTTTGTCTCAAGGAGTTCCACTTCCCCTACGCTTCCTTCGACCTCCCCGACCACGGCGCGCAGCAGGTTCGGGACGCTCTCGAAGCGGGCTTTTCCGGATCCGTAGCCGATCTCGCCAAGCGTCATCGGCGGGCCGGCCTCGGTGAAATTTCCGCTGGTCAGGCTGCTCATGAGTGCGGCGCCGGTCGGGGTCGTCATCTCACGAGGCTCTTCGGTCCATCGGACCCGCGAACCTTTCAGAACTTCCAGCACGGCTGGGCCTGGAACCGGCAGCGGACCGTGTGCGCTCCGAACTGAGCCGCTGCCCATCGGAAGCGGGCCGCAACTTACCGAGTCAACGCCGAGCGACTCCAGCGCCAGGCAACTCCCGACCAGGTCCACGATCGAGTCGGCCGCCCCGACCTCGTGGAACGTAACTTCTTCAGGCGGACACCCGTGGACGGCTCCCTCAGCGACGGCGAGCAACCGGAAAGCCTTCAAAGCTCTGTCTGCAGCCCGGTCCGGCAGACTGGCCCTCTCAATGATCTCTCGGATGTCCCGGAAAGTGCGGTGAACGTGCTCTTCGGGGACGATCACCTCGACTTGTAGGGCACGCGTCGAGCTGACTTCGACAACCGTCACTTCTAACTCGAAAGGGACGCCCAGTTTTTCCAGGTTCCGTGCAATGTAGTCCACGGGAGCGCCGGCTGAGATGAGGGCGGCGAGCGTCATATCGCCTGCTGCGCCGCCCACGGGTTGAAAGTGGATATGTTTCAGGTTCGGTGGTTCTAATCTTTGCCGATCTTGCGGACCACCAGCAGGACGGCGGCGAGTCCGACAGCCAGTACGGCCATCGGACGCGGGTCGCTCTTGACCGCGCCTGTGAGAAGAGAGGGGTCACGCTTTTTGCCCGCTTCGCTCGCCAGGTCGATCTGGCTGCGTACGGAAGTCGTGAAGTCCTTCTGCTTGGTTTCGAGGTTCGAGGTGACCCGGTTCCTGTAGCCCTGGATGCGTAGCTGCAGATTGTTCTTCACCTGGTTTCCAACGACTTTGGGGTCTACGTGGTTGCGGAGATCCGAAACGTCCGGAGACATGCGGTTCCGGATCTCGAACATTTCCCTCTCTATGCGCTCGGGTATCTCGCTCATCGACTCAACTGCCCCTTCAACCAGTTAATGTTCTGCTGCAAAGCATTTATGGTGTGACGAGGTTTGGGATCCAAAGTCCTCAAGCTCGCCGCACCGGCGCCGGCCAGTATCCCACCGATAATGAGCAGTATAACGGTGGTTATGCCGGCCGCGGCCCACATCGGGAAGCCCGCCGCGCTCATTATGTACATCCCGGTCAGGAAAAACCACCACAGGAACAGGAGCATAAAGACCGCTCCCGCCACCAGCAGGCCGATCGCGATGCCCGCCTTTTTGGCGACCGGCATCAACTCAGACTTCGC
>JBBPZK010000097.1:0-5925 GCA_038199155.1 Rubrobacterales bacterium
AGCAGGATCTTCTGGACCTCGGGGCCTGGCTCTCCGAGCACCCGGAGGCGGCGAACAAGAACCTCAAGCCCATAAGGACCTCGAAGCAGATCGAACCCGGCGTCTACTACAACAGGGGTACGGGGATGGTGGACCGCGTCTACACGCCCCAGCACGTCGCCCTCGGGCAGAGGATGTTCCGTATCAGCAGCGATCCAGCCGCCCCGGTAGGGGAGATACAGCGCAGGGTCATGGAAGGGAGGGGCTAGATAGTGGCGACAGGATTCCTGACCGACACAACAGTCTGTATAGGGTGCAAGGCGTGCGAGGTTGCCTGCAAGCAGTGGAACCAACTCCCAGCCGACGGCTACGAGCTAACCGGCGACTCCTACGACAACACCAAGCAACTCTCCGGATCGACCTGGCGGCACGTCTCGTTTGTCGAGAACCCGAAGAAGCGTCGCCTGACCGGTGACGTAGACTTGGTGGCGCTCGCCGAGGACGTGCGCGAGCAGTTGCCGGGCGGGGCGGAGTTGGACGCGCTCGGGCGCTGGACGTTCATGAGCGACGTGTGCAAGCATTGCGTCGAGGCGCCTTGTCAGCAGGCGTGTCCGACGGGTGCGATCATCCGTAACGAGTTCGACAACGTCTTTATCCAGCCGGACGTGTGCAACGGCTGCGGATACTGCATACCGGCCTGCCCCTATGGCGTCATAACCCGCGTCCCCGAAGACGGACGGGTCTTCAAGTGCACCCTCTGTTACGACCGGCAGAAAGAGGACATGGAGCCGGCGTGCGCAAAGGCGTGCCCGACCAACTCCATCATGTTCGGCGAGGTCGAGGAGCTGGAGAAGATCGCCGAAGAGCGGATCCAAACGCTTCACGGCAAGGGCTACACAAACGCCTACGTCTACGGCACGCTGGAAGTCGGCGGGACCGGCGGTATAAAGGGGAACCACTCAAAGTTCATCCTCATGGACGAGCCGGAGACCTACAACCTGCCGCGCCACCCGTTCCTGCCGCAGGACAAGCTCAATCAGGCCAGCCTCGCCAGCATCGCCGCAGCAGGTGTGCTCGGGGCGATCGTGGCCTGGTCTTTCAGGAACTAGAGAGGGGAGAGCATGACGGACACGACACAGGGGGCTCCGCCGTCGCGCAACGGCCACGCCGAGACCTCCCACCATCCGAACACCGACCCGGAGCGCGGGGACCAGGACTACTACGGCATCCCACCGATCAAGGAGCACACCTGGACGTGGGAGATACCGGTCTATTTCTGGCTCGGCGGGCTCGGGTCCGGGGCGCACATCGTCACGACGATAGCCAGGTTGTTCGGCAACGAGGACCAGGCGTTTTTGCGGGCGGGGCGGTATACGACGCTGTTCGCCATGATCCTGAGCCCCATACTCTTGATCTCCGACCTCGGCCGTCCCGAACGCTTCTACAACATGCTCCGCGTCGTCAAGTGGCGCTCCCCGATGAGCATGGGGACCTGGGGCCTCTCGGTCTTCGCCACCCTCACCAGTCTTACCGGGGCGATACAGGCCGCCCGCGACGGGCTCGTCTTCGGCCACGAGAACTTTTTGGCACGCTTCTTGAGCGCGCTGCCGGACCGTCTTATCTCCGTGCTGGCGACTCCTTTCGGGCTCTTCGTCGGGGCTTATACCGGAGTCCTGATCGCGCTGACCTCAGTACCTATCTGGGCGCGCAACGCGGTACTGATGGGGCCGCTTTTCATAACCTCGGCTCTCTCTAACGGTTCCTCGGCCATCTCGTTTATCCTTCACCTGGGAGGGTGGGGAGAGAAGAAGACGCTCGAAGCCTTGCGCCGGATGGAACTGCTCGCGTTGTGTCTCGAAGGACTTCTCGTCGCGGCGTCCCTGATCCAGATGGGACGTTGGGGCAAGCCGCTCCGCTCCGGCAAGCTCGGGGCTCTCTTCCTCGGCGGAGCGGTCGGCGGCGGCATCCTGACGCCCCTGGCTCTCCTCTACGGCCGCGAGAGTCGCCCGCGGAGTTTGGTCGCCTCTCTGCTAGTCGTGATCGGCGGTTACATATTGCGCCGCTCCATAGTGGACGCCGGCACGTATTCTGCCCGCGACCCGCAAGCCACCTTCACCTTCGCCCGGAAAGAGAACCTGCCGCTCCAGGACGAGAACGTCCAGGGGTAAGAAGCGAATCTTTACGAGCCTGGAGAGAGGTCCAGGCTCATCTCCAACTGGTTGAGAGGCTCTCTCTTCCAATCGAGTTCCGTAAGAAATTCATGCGCCGAGCTCTCCGGCACGATGGCCGGGATTTCCCAATCACGCGCCGGGAACGCTGCGTACAGCGCGCGTAAGAGTCGCATTCCCCAACCCTGGCGCCGGTCTTTTCGCGGCACGATCAGGGATCGCAGCGTCAGGACCTCCGCCTCCGGGTTGCAGACGAGCGCGTAAGCGTGGTGGTCCAGGTGATACACTCGCGCTGGTGGGGCGGCGGACGAAATGGTCTCGGCTGCCAGCATCCACGGTAGGTCCGGTTCTCCTTCTCTCACGACCACGCGGGCGAAGTCTAGCGGGTCGAGTTCGGAAATGGTATCCGGGGTTTGGGGCTGGGTTCTGGCCCTGCGACTATAGCCGTAGAGCTTGCGTCGGACGCTAAACCCGAGCCCGGCGTAGAGCCTGACCGCCGCCGCGTTCTGCTCGAATGTTTCGAGCAAGATAGATCTGTCGCCGCGTTTTCTCGCATCCCGGATCGCTCCCTGCATGATCCGTCGTCCCAGGCCTCTGCCGCGCATCTTCGGCACGACTCCCATGCCGGCTATGCGACTGGTCCAGCCCCTCCGGGTGACGAGCAGGATACCGGCCAACTCACCGCTTAAGAGGTACACGCGGCTGGCGAACGGGTCGAGGTCTTCGGCCCGGAACCGGCTTTCGTAGGCTCCCGCGCTTATGTTGACGCGACCGAGGAGATATCCTTCAAAAGACCTCGTAAGGGCGTACGCAACCTGCGCGGCGGTACATTCCGCAACTGGTCGACCATAGATATCGTCGTTTGCCACTCTCATAATCTTATTCTAGCCGGGTGTTTTGGAGAGATTTTGCCGGTGGTTTGCATCCAGTAATAGATATTTCTACCGGGTTTTTGTCGGACTCTTAAGATCTGGGCGTAGTATCCGGACAACCGGGGCGAGACGGCCCCTCGGACCAGGAGGTAGAGCGTGAGCAAGGCTGGTGGTGCGATGCGGGGGTTGACCTGGACTGGGATATTGCTGATCCTGGTCGTTGGTGCGATTCACGCGATAGAGAGCCCGGATTACTTTAGCGAGGCTACCTTACTTTAGCGAGGCTACCTATATAGGGTGGCTGTTTGTCGCCAATGCCGTCGGCGCCGTGGTGGCGGCTTTTGGGATCTACCGGGGAGCCGGATGGGGATGGAGTCTCGGTTTGTTGATCTCCGCAGGAGCGTTCGTCGCGTATATCGTGAGCCGCACCGTCGGGCTGCCGGGCGCGATGGGGCTTTCTCAGGAGAGCTTCTTCGAGACATCCGGCTTGATCTCCTTGATAATCGAAGCGCTTTTCGTGATCGCTTTTATCGCCTGGACCTCCCGGCGGGCGAACTCCTAAGCTCCAGCGGTCAGTCGCCGGCGTACTCTTCGTCGGTGACGGGCTCCAGCCATTCGACACCGCCGTCACTCTCCAGCGCCGGGTTGATGGCGATGTGGACCATGTAAGAGCCGGGAGCGGCCCCGTGCCAATGCTTCTCGCCTGGGGCGAAGAAGACCAGGCCACCGGCTTCTATATCGACGGGTGTCTCGCCCTCTTTCCCGGCCCGACAGGTCCCGGTGACTATGTGGAGGAGTTGGCCTTCGGGATGGGTGTGCCAGTTCGAGCGGGCTTCCGGCTCGAACAAGACGCGGAAGAAGCCCGCGTCCGGCGAAGGGCCGGCGGCCGAGCCGTCCAGCCAGACCGTGCCGGTAAACCACTCTTCCGGGCCGCGGCGGGTCTTCATGTCTCTCGCAGAAACTACTCTCATTGGCGTTGTCTCCTCGTTTTTGTGGTTATTTTTGATCTCTTCGGGAGAGGTTATGGGTGAAGATCTTCCGTAGGGTCATGGTCTTTGGGGATTCGTCTTCCTTCCAGACGGCTTTCTCTATCTCCAGGGTATTCCTGGGGCCGTCGAGGGTTAGGAGCGCGACGTGGTTCTCGAACCAGGGCGCGCCGTGGGCGAGACTCCAGCTTGCTTTCGCGCTTTCTACTCCTGCGGCGCGGGCGAGCAGGCGCGGGATGAACGTCCCTTCTCTGGTCCAGGCGGAGCGGAAGAGATCCCGGAGGACCCTGGACATTGACTTGCGTAGAGGAGAGCAGGTGGCCTGATAGACGCCGCTGCCGGAGTTCGGGGTGGGCAGGTTTATCTCGGCGAGGTAGGTGTGGTGCACGTCGCCGGAGAGAACGGTTATGGAGTTCGGGGCGGGGCCGTGCTCTCCCGCGCTGACCGAGCGCAGAAGCTCGATGAAATCATCGAAGGACTCGCGGAAGGCGGGCCACTGTTCGAGGTCCACGGCCTGACGGAGCCGCTCTCCCACTCTGGAAACCGTCTTGCCCCAGGCTCCGGCGCAGATCGCCTCGTTCCAGGACTCCAGGTGATGGAGGGCTGGAGCCAGGATTAGGGGTACGGAAGTGCCGATCAGGAGGTGGTCGAAGCCGCCGGTGGCGTGAGCCCGAACCCATTCCCACTCCTTCTCGTCGACCATTCTGCGGTCTCCTTCTTTCAGGACTCTCCCTGCCCGCGAGTCAACGACGACGAGGCGGGTGCCGCCGAAGTCCCGGTAGAAGCTCCAGCGGACGCTTCTCGGTTCCCGGTCGGCTTTGTAGGCGAAATCCCGCAGCAGCGGACCGGCGTCGTCGGCCTCTTTTATCCGCTGGAACAACTCGTTCTCTCCTAATTCCTCCGGCGAGAGGTTGCCGATGTGCTGGTAGATCCAGTAGGACATAAAGCCGCCGGTGATCCGTTTGTTCCACCAGGGTTTGGCGCGCATCTGTTCTACCCACGCCTCGGAGGTGTTCCAGTCGTCGTTTACGTCGTGGTCGTCGAAGATCATGGCGCTCGGCACGGTCGAGAGTAGCCACCGGATCACCGGGTCCCTCCACGAGTCCCAATACAGACGCGTGTACTCCTCGAAGTTGGCGACTTCCTCGCCCGGCGGCTCGTCGGTATCGCGGTGGGCGCGGATGTACTCCAACGTACCGGGCGAGACTTCGTCTGCGTAGATCTGGTCCCCCATCAGCAGCAGCGTATCCGGCCAGTACCCTAGCGGCTCGTCGAGCATCCGGGCGGTGAGCGCGTCAAGCGCGTCTATATCCTCTTCATCTCTCTTGCCTAGCATCGTAGTCTCGGGCGGACCGGCCGCCCGGCAAGAGCCGAAGGCGAGCTTGAACGGCGTCTTCGCGTCGAGGGTGCGGATGATGCTCGGTGGAAACCTGGAATCCGGCTCGGGCCAAACCTTCTCGCCGTCCAGCGTGACCTCGTACTTATACGTCCCGCCGGCAGCGAGCCCTTCCACGCACACGATAGCGTAGTGGTGACCGTAGACATGAAAAGTCCTCGACCGGTGCGTGTCCCCATCCACCCGCACCTCGACCTCGCAGGCGTCGCCCGTCTCAACCCAGATGGAGGCGTCTGTCTCCCCGGCGTAGCGCAGCAGGGGACCAAGAATAAGTTTTCGTTCCATGGGTGGATTATCCTCCAAACCTGATACAAGGTCTACAGAAGATCTGGTCATCTTATCAGCGCCTCAGTTTGTCGGTTCGTCAGTAAGCACAAGGCGCTGGTGGTGTATGGCTTGCTCTCTCATAAGCCTCTCGAATCTCATCATGAGTATCTGGAATGTAGTGAGAGCGTCAAAGGCGAAAAGTAGCCGAAAAATCATTCACGGAGTCCGCCGCCAAAGCTAGCCGTGAGGTCCCGTAC
>JBBPZK010000098.1:0-2296 GCA_038199155.1 Rubrobacterales bacterium
ATATGCGGATGCTGTGCCGACCGTATCGGTTGCTCGGGCGGAGACAGGTCCCTAAAATAGGGGTGTGCAACCGTGAAGAAGTCGGGCTGTTCCTGTCTCGCAAGCCTCTTCTCGAGGCAGGTGAAATCGGTTCGTTCGGATATGGAACCTCTCTACTAGACTGCTCGTCAATATCAGGAGGACGTGACATCAAAGAGACTGAAAGACGACCGCGATGATCGCCCAGCTCGATGAACTTTACATCAGGACACGCCCGACCAAGGTGTTTTCGCGCCTGGTCAGCTACGCGCTGTTCGAGGGACGACCACTCACGACGCGGGGACAGTGGATCAACCCGCTCGTCTTCGCCCACTTCGCCATCGAGACGCGGCTACCGCAACTCAAAGAGGTCGAGAAGCCCGTCTTCATAGTCGGGACCGGGCGTAGCGGCTCGACGATCCTCGGGGTCCTCATGAGCATGCACCAAAGCGTGGGCTTCCTGAACGAGCCGAAGGCCCTCTGGCACGCGGCCTACCCCCACGCCGATGTCTTCGGCCAACACTCGAACGGACCGGCGCTCTACGCCCTGGAGGAGGCCGACGTCACCGAGGAGGTCCGGCGCCGGACGCGGCGTCTGTTCGGGGCTTACCTGCGGGCGGTGGTGAGCGAACGGGTGGTCGACAAGCACCCGGAGTTGATCTTCCGCGTCCCGTTCGTGCGGGCCATCTTCCCCGACGCGCGGTTCGTCTTCCTGGTCCGCAGCGGCTGGGACACCTGCCGCTCCATCGAGCGCTGGTCAGAGCGCAACGGTACCAGCGAGAACGGAGAGGTCCATGACTGGTGGGGGGCGAACAACAGCAAGTGGCGCCTGATGCTCCGGCAACTCGTCCCACGGGAAGAGGACCTCGCGGACGTTATGGCCGAGGTAGAGAAGCTCGACCGTCACAGGGACATGGCGGCGGTGGAGTGGACCGTTACCATGCGCGAGGGACTGCGCCAGATGGAGCGGTACCCGGACAGTATGCACATAGTCCGCTACGAGGCGCTCGTCGAGAACCCCCGGCAAGAACTCTCGAAGCTGCTGGACTTCTGCGAGCTACCGCCCGACGAGGTGTTCCTGGACTACGCCGAACGCGAACTCTCTCCTGCCGGGGAGCAAAAACCTCTCGACCTCCACCCCGCCCTCCACGAACCCTTCATGCGCACCATGAGAGAGCTTGGCTACTGAGATGGAACAGCGCGCACCAGACGGCCGTATAAGAGCGGCCATGGTCGAACCCGTCGGCGGGCACGGCGGAATGGACTACTACGACTTCGGTCTCTGCGAAGGTCTGGCCGGAGCCGGGATGGAGGTCACGCTCTACACCTGCGATGAGACCACACCGAAGGATTCGACGACATACGAAGTACGGCTCTCTTACCGTGGGATTTACGGAGAAGCTCCAGCCTGGCAACGCGGGTTGCGATATATTGTTGGAAGCTTTCGGACTCTTTTCGGCGCGAAGCTCGACAAAGCCCGGATAGCGCACTTTCACTTCTTCCACGTGGGGCCTCTGGAACTGTTCAGCGTGCTGCTGGCGAAGCTGTTGAGACTGAAGGTAGTAGTTACCGCCCACGACGTACAGTCTTTCGTGGAACGACTCTCGATCCCGTGGATGGTGAGAAGAACCTACGGGGCCGCAGACCGGATAATAGCCCAGAGCGGGGTGAGCAGGAGGGAGTTACAGACAGTGCTGGGCATGACGGAGGATAAAGTAGATACTATTCCTCACGGCAACTACCTGGGTTCCATCGGCGAGGTCCCGCCACAGATGGAGGCGCGAGCCAGGCTCGGCGTCCCGGAGGATAGCAGGGTATTGTTGTTCTTCGGCCAGATCAAGGAGGTCAAGGGACTGGACGTGCTTCTCCGCGCCATGCCCCGACTCGTCGGGAAACATCCGGAAACGCTTCTGCTCGTCGCCGGCAAGGTCTGGAAAGACGACTTTGGACGCTACCAGAAGCAGATCGAGGAATCGGGAATAGGAGGCAATTGTTTTCTCCACGTCCGCTACATTCCGGACTCCGAGGTTGCGAACTACTATGCGGCGGCCGACATGGTCGTTCTGCCATACCGCAGGATCTACCAGAGCGGCGTCCTCCTGATGGCGATGAGCTACGCGAAACCGGTCATCGTTTCGGACATTGAAGGTATGATCGAGGTCATTTCGGACGGCGACAACGGATACGTATTCCCGGATGGCGACGCCGAAGCGCTGGCCGAAAAACTCGGCGAGGTTATCTCCGATCCGGAGAAGCTCCGCCTCGTCGGGGAGCGGGC
>JBBPZK010000099.1:0-8251 GCA_038199155.1 Rubrobacterales bacterium
AGTTGGGCGATCCACTCCCCAAGGTCCGTCTCGACTATCTCCAGCCCAAGATCCGAATAGTCTTCTTCCAGCCGACGGTTTAACTCGATCTCCTCGGTCGCCATGCTCTTTGACTTGGTGATTACCTTCGTCCCTCGACGCCGCGCTATATCCGCGATATAGCGGGCGACGTCCTCGCCGTCTTTGGCGAAAAAGACGTTGCCGCCCCGCCCCTCGACGGCGTCGGCCATCTGTTCGAGATAACTATCGAGGTTCGCCATTGTCTCCTGCTTGACGTGGTACGCCCGGTCCCGAAGCTCCGGCGCATCAGGAAGTGCGGCGAGCGTGGCGTTTCGGCCGGTGAGAGTCTTGTTCGTGAACAACGCAACCGAGTCGTGGAGGTCCCGGTCTCCTACCGCCTTCCGGCCCCGCTCGTTGAACCCCTCGACACTACTCTCGATCCCCTCGTTGCGTCTGTCGGTAGTGTCTCGTTTTTCAGCGGATTTCCTAGTCTCCACGTTATCTCGCCTCCGTGTCCAGGACTTGTGCCAGGTGCAAAACGCGGGTGTCGTGACCCGTCCTCTTGAGCCTGCCCCCGAGGTGCATCAGGCAACTCGAGTCGCACGATACGAGGGTGTCGGCCCCGCTCTTCTGGAGCGCCGCTATCTTCTCATCGGCCATCGCCGTGGATACATCCGGCATCTTGACTGCGAACATCCCGCCGAACCCGCAACATAACTCCTCGTTCTCCCACTCCGCAAGCTCCAGGCCATTCACGTTCCGCAGCAGCTCTCTCGGCTCGTTCAACACGCCCAACTCCCGCCGCTGATGACAGCCGGTGTGGAAGACCGTCTTGCCCTCGCTGCGGGCGCCGAGGTCCTCTACTCCGAGCACGTTTACCAGGAAGTCCGAGAACTCCCTGACCCGGTTGCCAAGCGCTTCGAAGCGCTCCCGCTCTCCTTGAAGCTCCTCGAAGAGGAACGGGTAGTAGTGGGAGACCATCGCCGTGCAAGAACCCGACGGGCAAACGACGTAGTCGAAGGGCTCTCTCTCGAAGACTTCGAGGAAGTGGCGGGCGACGCCGCGGGCCTCGTCGAAGAAGCCGGAGTTGAAGGCCGGCTGACCGCAGCACGTCTGGCCTTGCGGATATGAGACTTCGACGCCGAGCTTCCTCAAGACGCGCACCACGCTGACGCCGACCTCGGGGTTTACGAGATCCACGTAGCACGGTATGAAAAGGGCCACCTTCATAGCCAACATCCTCCCCGCCGCACAACCGACAGGTCCAGTATACAGCCGGTTTTGGTTTCTCACCCGGCGTCCGCGCTGCTAGAATGATCCCATAGTAGCTTCTACTCGGGGGTGGCGGCGTGCAAACAGAAAAACCGGTGTACAAAGAGATCGAAGAGATGCTCCGGGAGATAGATCTCCCCCACCTCGCCCTCATCGAACAAGACCTCGACTCGCCGGCGGCCCTTTCGGATATCCGGGCGGCGGTCGAGGAGACACTCCAAAAAGTCGAGCTTCCGACCGGATCGGTCGCTGTCGGGGTCGGCAGCCGGGGCGTAGGACGTGTAGGTAATGTGGTCGCGGCCCTCATCGGCGTTCTGAAAGAAGCTGGAGCGGCGCCCTTCATCGTCCCGGCGATGGGGAGTCACGGCGCCTCGACAGCTCAGGGGCAGGCACAGGTGCTGGCGCACCTCGGGGTGAGCGAGGAGACTGTCGGATGCCCCGTGCGGGCGACGATGGAGTCGGTGAAGATCGGCGAGACGGAAGCGGGCATCGAGGTGTACATGGACCGTAACGCTTACGAGGCCGACGCGGTCGTGGTCGTCAACCGGATAAAACCGCACACCGCCTTCCGGGGGACCGTCGAGAGCGGCCCGACAAAGATGCTCGCCATCGGGCTCGGCAAGCAGCGGGGTGCGCACTCCATCCACTCGGCCGGCTGGGAGAACATCCACCGCACCATCCCGGAAGCCGCCAGGGTAGCGGTCGATTCCGGCAAGGTCGCCTTCGGACTCGCCGTCCTGGAGAACGCAGAGGAAGAGCCGTACAAAGTGGCGGCGATCCCCGCCGGGGAGCTTGAAGAGAGCGAGGCCCCGCTGCTCGAAGAGGCGAAGCGGAACCTCCCGAAGCTGCCTTTCGGCGAGATAGACGTGCTGGTGGTCGATGAGATCGGCAAAAACATCTCCGGCGACGGGGCCGACCCGAACGTCACCGGCCGCTACCCGACAACCGCCGCATCCGGCGGCCCGGAGGTCGAGCGGATGGTCTTCCTCGGCCTCACCCCCGAGACGGACGGCAACGCCAACGGCCTCGGGATGGCCGACGTGGTAACGGAGCGTCTCGCCTCGGAGGTGGACCGTCCCGCGACCTACATGAACGCCCTCACCTCGACGACGCCCGCGCCCGTGAAGCTGCCGATGGTAATGCCCGACGACCGCTCTGCAATCGCGGCGGCACTCGCCATGTGCGCCGGCGTCACCCCAGAAGAGGCGAGGCTGGTACGCATCAAAAATACTCTGGAGCTACGCAAGATGTGGGTCTCGAAGGCGTTGCTCGACGAAGTAGAAGAAACAGAAGGACTACGGGTGCTCGAAGATCCGCAACCCGTCCTCTTCGACAAAAACGGTTCGGTAGATTAGCGTAGACGCTCTCAGGTCTTCTTGTTGGGCATCAGCTCCGACACGTCCACGGTCTGGTCGGACGGTGGCGGGCTCACGTTGACCGGGGTTCCGAAGTCGTAGACTTCCTCGACGATTGAGATGCTGCCCTGTTTGCCGGTGCTCCCGCCTTGCGAGTTCGCGCCGTTCATCTTGGGGAGCGGCATCTCTACCAATGTTTGTATAAGTAGCGGTTCAAGACTAACAAAAGCACCATGTTACGCGCAACACAAAACTCCAAAGACAGTACTTTCAGCAAAGAAACTTTGCGCTTTTTGCGTCCTCCCGCTCCCGCTTGGCGAGGAAGAGGTTTTGCTCTAGGCATCTTCCGGCAAGATCCACTCCGGCGCTCGCGGGAGTTGCGCCCGGATGTCATCATCTTCTTCGACCGGCACTCCGTAACGCCCTAATAGCCTTGCTGCTTCTACCGGAGTGGGCACCCTCCTCACGTACGCTACTGTTCCGCGCTCCTCGTCGAACAGTTCGAACACCGGCTGCCCACCCCGCGGCACAGCCTCGATCACCGGCTCGTAGGCGATAATATGATACGAATAGTCGTTTCTTCCAACGCGGTCGGACCCCGTCTCGGAGTAACCAATCCAAGAGAAGGCGAGCCAGCCCTTTCTCTCGAAAGAGTTAGAAATTCCCTCTGTTTTCTGGCTCCACTCCTCGTATATCCGGTCTATCTCCTCTTGCTCCAATCCTCTCTCATATGGATCCGGTTCACCTCCACGCGCCCTCTCCGGCGGTAGCCTCCGGTAACCGTTGACCCAGGTTATGCCCTCGGGATCGCAACGGGGCGGCAGGCCGAGTCCCAACGCCTCTACCTGCTCCTCGAAGTTCGTTACGAGTATGGTGCCGGCCCAGTCTTCCGGCCCCCAGTAACCCTCTACCGGGTCCAGCACTATGGGATCTTCCGACGATTGCTCCTCCCATTCCACAGCCTCCGCCCAATACCCGAACAGGCACTCGGGACGGACCACTTCCCGGAATAGGACGTGGACCTGGTGCAACGGCCCGGACGTATCGAGGCGCACGTCCTCTATCTTGATACGGCCTCCCTCTTCCACGAGAGGCTTCCCCTCCAGCAATTCCTGCCGGAGCTTTCGCAGGACCCGCTGCTCATACTCTTCCCTTGGAACCCGGATCTCAGACGCCATAGCTCTATATCTTACGATGTCACGAAAAAGAGGGCCGCCCCGGAGTACGACCCTCTAAGAGTGTTTCGCTAGTTTTTAGCCCTTCGGCGTCTTTGTCGGTGGGTTGTCGCAGCTCGGCTTGAGGAGGGCTTTGATCTCCTTGTTGTTGACGTTGTCTTTGGTGATCAGGGCGGCGCCGGTATCTACGTTCTTGAGGTTACCGCCTCCGCGAAGTCCTTTTACGGCGAGGTTCACGCCATCGTAGCCCATACGGAAAGGATTCTGGGCGACGAGGGCCGTGATGACGCCCTGCTTTACGCCCTTGATCTCATCCGGCGCGGTATCCCAGCCGACGATGGTGATCTTACCCGCCTTGCCGGCCTGACGAACTGCCTCAGCGGCGCCGAGCACACCGGGCTCGTTGGCGGCGTAGATAGCGTTGAGGTCTGGGTGGGCCGTCAGGATGTCGTTCGTCACCCGCAGGGCGGTGTTGTAGTCACTCTGGCTCGACTGCTCCGCCACCAGCTTGAGTTGCGGATTCTTCTTCATGACATTCTTGAAGCCTTTGGCGCGGGTGTCGTTGGTTGCGGTACCCGGCTGGAACGGGATGAAGGCGACCTTTCCACCCTGCTTGCCGAGCTTCTTCGCCATCAACTGGGTGGCCCGCTCGGCGGCGGCAACGTTATCCGTCGCCACAACCGGAACCTTCTTGGGCTGCGGGTCGGTGCCGGAGTCTATATTGACCACGGTCAGCCCCTGATCCAGGGCCTGCTTGGTGACTTGATTGAGCACCTTCGCGTCGGTGGCAGCGTATACCAGCCCGTCGACGCCCTGGGTTATGAAGTTCTGGAGCAGGTTGACCTGCCCGTTTACATCGGTCTCGGCGGTAACACCGTCCCACTGGATACTTACGTCTCCCTTGGATTTCTTGGCGGCGCACTGGGCACCTATGCGGACCTGCTCCCAGAAGTCGAAGCCGACCGCTTTGGGGACGACGGCGAGCCGGATCGGCCCCTTCTTACCTCCACCGGTACCGCCCCCCTGATTTCCTCCGCCGGAATCCCGGACCTGGGCGCCACAGCCGGCCACAAGCACGGCGAGGGCGGCGGACAACAAAACCACCAATATACGTTTGCGCATGTACTTCCTCCTTCTCTTTGTCTGTCTATTCCGAAGCCGCTGCGAGACGGCGCCTTCTGTACTGGTCCCAAATAACCGCCAGCCAGATAACGACGCCGATGATCACCTGCTGATAGAAAGTATTTATGTCGAGCAGGACGGCCCCGTTCCGGATGAGGGCTATGAGAAACGCCCCGATCAGGGTCCCGAGGACCGTACCCTGTCCTCCGAAGAGGCTGGCTCCGCCTATAACCGCCGCGGCGATCACGTCAAGCTCCAGGCCGATACCGAAGTTCGGTTGCCCCGAGTTGACGCGTGACATGGCGATCATGCCGCCCAGGCCGGCGAGGGCACCTGAGATAACATATACGCTCGTCAGGTAGCGCCGGATCGGTATCCCGGAGAGCCGGGCGGCTTCGAGGTTCGAGCCCATCGCGTAGGCGTAACGTCCGAGCCTGGTGCGCGAGAGGACGATGTAGCCCGCGACGGCGACCACGAGGATGATGATGATCGGGATGGGTATGGGTCCGATCACACCCTGCCCCAACAGCCGGAACGAGTCCGGTGCCCCGAAGACCGCCTGTGCGTTGGTGAAGATGTATACCAACCCTCGGGCGACGGTCAGCATACCGAGCGTCGCGATAAACGGGTTGAGCCCGGCCATGGAGACCAGCAGCCCGTTGACCAGCCCGGCCCCGGCGCCGACCAGGATACCGCCCAGTATCGCCAGCGGCACCGGCAGCCCGGCCCCGGTTATCAGCATCACCCCGAGAACGCCCGCGAGCGCCGACACAGACCCCACGGAGAGATCGATGCCCGCCGTTATGATGACCATCGTCATGCCGACGGCTATAACGGCGGTAACCGCCGTCTGGGAGCCGATATTGAAGAGGTTGTCGGCTGTCAAGAAAACCGGCGAAGCGAAAGAGAGTACGATGAACACTACGATCAGGGCGCCTGCGGCGGCGAGCTGCGAGACGATGTCCGAGAACCTCTCACGCAGAGCTTCCCTGGCTCGCCCTCCTGTGGTTGCTGTTGTGTCACTCATGCCGCCTCCTTCGCTCCCGTGGCGAGGGCGATGATCCGCTCCTCGGAGAACTCCTTGCGTTCGATCACTCCGGCTACCTCTCCTTCATGCATCACTAGGATGCGGTCGCACATGTTCAGAAGCTCCGGCAGGTAAGAAGAGATCAAAACCATCCCGTTCCCCTCTTTGGCAAGCTCCCCGATGAGCCCGAACATCTCCGCCTTCGCCCCTACATCTATGCCGCGCGCAGGCTCGTCGAAGAACAGGACCTTGGCCCTGGTCTCCAGCCAGCGGGCGACGATGACCTTCTGCTGGTTACCGCCCGAGAGCACCTGTACTTTCCGCCGGACTGAGGGCGTCCTTATGTTCAACTCTTCTTTTCGGCGGCGCGCCGTCCGTCGCTCCTCTCCGAGGTTTATGAATCCGAAGCGGGCGGGCAGATTGGCGAGCGTTATGTTCTGGTCCACCCCGAGCTGTAGCGCGAGCCCGTCGCCCTTGCGGTCCTCGGTCAGGTATCCTAAGCCGGCGTCGATGGCGTCGCTTGGTTTCTTGATCTTGAGCTTTTTCCCCTCAAGCTCCACAGTGCCGGAATCTTTACGGTCGGCGCCGAAAACGGCGCGGGCAAGCTCCGTACGCCCGGCACCGACTAGCCCGGCGAAACCCAGGATCTCCCCGGCCCGCACCTCGAAGGAACAGTCCTTGAGCTTCTCCCCCCGGCTTATGCCGCTCACCCGCAGCAGAACGTCGCCTATTTCTATCTCCGGTTTGGGGTACAGGTTTTCTACCTCGCGTCCGACCATCAAGCGCACCAGCTTGTCCTCGTTCAGCTCGGAGACGGGCAGGGTATCTACGACCTTTCCGTCGCGCATCACGGTAACGCGGTCGCCGATATGGAAGATCTCATCCAGCCGATGCGAGATATACAGGACGGCTATGCCGTGTGAAGTGAGGTCCCGTATGACCCCGAAGAGCCCTTCGATCTCGCGCTCGGCGAGCGTGGCGGTCGGCTCGTCCAGGATGAGGACCTTCGCGTCTATCGCCAGGGCCTTGGCAATCTCGACCCGCTGCTGCTCTGCGACCGTGAGCCCCCTTACCAGACGATCCGGGCTCACCTGTAGCCCCACCCTCTCCAGGAGTCCCCTGGCATCTTCTCTCTCAGCCCGGCGGTTGACGAACCCACCTCGTCCAGGCTCGCGTCCGAGGTAGAGATTCTCGGCAACCGAGAGGTGCGGCGCCAGGGCGAACTCCTGATAGACCATCGCCACCCCGAGGTGCTGGGCGTGTCCCGGACCGTGAAACTCGACGCGCTCGCCGGAGATCTCCACCTCCCCCCGGCTGGGCCGCTCGACCTGCGAGAGCAGCTTCATCAGGGTTGATTTGCCCGCCCCGTTCTCCCCGGCCATCACGTGGACCTCGCCGGGCATGATATCCAGGTCCACATCATCCACGGCGAGCACACCTGGAAACTCCTTCGATACATTCTTCAACCGGATAACAGGATCCCCCCTCTCAGATGCCTCGCTCTCAGGTGACGACATCGTTTCCTCCTTTCCGCACACGCCCCGAAGCGCCTACAGTTATGGAACCTTTCTCCCTTTCCTCCCGCAGCATAGCCTCGTGTGGATCTCCGCGCCCACTCATCTCGCATCCCCGAAACCATCGTAGTCGACGTCCAGAAGCTTGCAGACAATCCTGAGCTCCTCGACGTAGTCTCCGGGGATGGCATGGATGTGGTTCGAGCCGTAGCGTGAGAGTATTTCCTCCGCTTCAGCCTTCATCCTGACAAAAGCGTGGGGCCACTCATAGGTTGACTGCCTCATCAACTCCTCGTTTGTCTGCTCGTCGAACTGCTCCAGGCTGCCGCGCATTGCTTGCATCCGGTAGCGTCCGTCGAGCCTGGTCAGGCGTGCGAAGGTGAACTCTCCCTCGGCGGCCAGGTGATGGACGCTCGCTCCCCCTGCCGGGAAGAAAAAGACCTCCGGGTAGAGGTGGACGTGACGCAGGTTCTCGGCCGGGTCCTCGCTCCTCGCCGCGAACCAGGTGGCGTGCTGGCCGGAGTTGCAGAGATCCCATATCCCCCGATCGGCGTGGTAGTGGCGCACGTCGGCGAACAGGACCGGCGTCCCGGAGAGACCCTTGAGCAGCTGCATGGTGAGGGCGGCGTCCATGTCCGCCTCCGTGGAGCAGACGTGCGGTTCCTTCGGACCGTCCCAGTCGTAGGGGTCGTTCAGGAACGCTTCGGTTACGTCCATCGTGCAGAAGTTGTTGGTGAGTTCGGGCTGGGCTTTGATACCGGAGAAGTCGAGGTTCCACTCATCTAT
>JBBPZK010000100.1:0-16069 GCA_038199155.1 Rubrobacterales bacterium
ACATTGAACAGACGAGCGGCCTGGGATTTGGAGAGCCCATCTTCGATGGCTTGAACTATCTTTTGGCGGAGGTCTTCGGAGTAAGCCTTCATGTTCTCTATGATCTCATACGGGTCAAGCGTTTCGTTCTTTGCTGTAGAGGCTCGCGACTTCGATGGGGAGAGAGGCGCTTGAGAGGATCCACACGGGAACTACCAGGGCGTGGTCGGTATCATTCGCTGTTCTTTTCACTACCGGTGGTGTTGGTATTAATAGCCTTAATATCCGGTTGTGGAAACGGCTCTACCGCCGAACAGGAAAAGTCGGAAAGGAAAGCGTCTCAAAGCAGCAAGGCAAACACAAAATCCGTTTCAGGCGGGCGATCCGGGACGACCCAGGCTTCGCGGGTCAAGCAAGATAATAAGGGGAAGATCCAAGCAGACAAAGGTTCGCGGACTCCGGCGGCTGTTAGGGGTCTTTACGTGCCGGGGTACGAGGTTGAGAAAAAGCTGGACAGTCTGTTGCGGATCGCGGACGGGACCGAGATAAACGCTCTCGTGGTGGACGCGAAGGAAGCGGGCGTAACGACCTACCGGTCAAAAGTCCCGCTGGCTAGAGAGATCGGGGCGACCACCGATTACATACCGGACTTGAAGGGTCTCGTGGACAAGATGCACGAGCACGACGTCTACGCAATCGCCAGGATCGCGGTTTTTCAAGACAACGTCCTGGCTAACAAGCGTCCGGACCTCGCGGTCAAAAGCGCCGCGACCGGCGGGCCGTGGCTGACGTTCCAGGGCGGGGCGTGGACGAACGCTTACCGCGAGGAGGTGTGGCAGTACAACGTCGCCATAGCCAAAGAAGCCGCCGAAGCCGGGTTCGACGAGATACAGTTCGACTACGTGCGCTTTCCATCCGACGGCCCGATGGCCGACCTCTACTACGGCGAGGAGACCTTCCCGACGCAGGAAGACGCCATAGCGGGCTTTCTAAGGTACGCCCACGTCAAACTGAAGCCAACCGGCGCGAAAGTATCGGCGGACGTCTTCGGGCTCGTGGGCGTGAACGACGAGGTCGGCATAGGACAGGTCATTTCCAAGATGGCCCCGCACCTCGACGTGCTGTGTCCGATGGTCTATCCGTCGCACTACCCGGCCGGCTCCTACGGCTACGACAACCCGGACGCCTACCCGTACGAGATAGTGAACTTCGCGATGGAAGACTTCAAGAAGAAGGCGAAGGAAGTCAACCCCAAAATAGAGATCCGTCCGTGGCTCCAGGACTTCGACTACGTCTCAGACTACGGCCCCGCGGACGTCGAAGCCCAGATGAAAGCCACCTACGACTCGAACCTAGAAGGTTGGCTCCTCTGGAACGCCGCCACGAAATACACTACCGGCGTCCTGGAAAAAGCGAAACAATAGAGCTATAGGGAAAGGCAAGAGACTTGCGAACACGACGCTTACCATTTCACCTCTCGCTTCTGCTGATCCCGATCCTCACAGCCGCCCTGCTAACCGGATGCTCGACAAAAGACGCGAGCACCCCGAACGATGGAAAGAAAAAAGAAGCTTCGGCAAGCTCGAAGAAGTCCACTTCGGCCGGAGGAAACGAGAAGAAGAAAGAGACTCGGTCGCCGAAAGAAATTGGGGCCAACGAGGCCGGTCTCATGATGGTCCTGGAGTATCATCGGGTCGGCGGGGACCCGAATTTCGCCCCGGAGTGGACCATCTCGACGAAAGAGTTTCGCGCGGAGCTGGAGTATCTGTATAAGAATGATTACTATCCGGTGAACTTCCGGGACTTGTTGGAAAGCAACCTGAACGTGCCGGCCGGCAAGACCCCCGTCGTCCTGACGTTCGACGACTCGAGCGACACCCAGTTTACGATGGTCAAGAAGAACGGAAAGTGGGTCCCGGACCCGGCGGGCGCGGTAGGCGTTCTTACGGACTTCCTCCGCCAACACAAGGACTGGCCTATGAAGGGGACATTCTTCGTACTGCCCGCCGCCGACCCTCCGAACAACCTCTTCGGACAGCCGAAGCTCTCGGACAAAAAGTTGAATTATCTGGTGGATAACGGCATGGAGGTTGGTACGCATACGCTTTATCACGCCAACCTTGCTATTTCTACTCCCGCGCTGGTGCAGGAGCAACTCGCGCTCTCTCTCGTGGAGATCCGGAAGCACCTGCCGGACTACAAGGTGGTCAGCCTCTCGGTGCCGTTCGGCGAGTATCCACAGGACGAGAGCCTGCTCCGTTCCGGCAGTTGGAAAGGAAAAACCTACGCCCTCGAAGGCGCCGCCGAAGTAGCTGGTGGCGCGAGCTACCCGCCGTGGGACCGACGCTTTGTTCCCTACCGGGTGCCCAGGATACAGACCGGCCCCCTTCCAGCCCAGAGCCAGGAGATGTTCCGGTACTTCGAGGCGCATCCAAAAGAGAGGTTCGTCAGCGATGGAGACCCAAAGACCGTCGCTTTCCCGAAGAACGCCGATACGCAACCTGACCCGAAAGCCCTGAAAGCAGCCAACAAAACCGTACTGAAGTACTAAAATACCCCGTGATATCGCGTCTCTCGATCGAAGAGTGCGGGATGTTCGTTGGGTGGCTGGAACGCAGCGACGGATAGAGGCACGCGACGCTCGTTCTTCAGGGCGGCCCCGTGTCCAATGATACTCCGGTGTGCTTTCCGGTAACTCACTGCGTGATTTCAACGGTCTATAGACGTCCTCTCAACGACGACTATTTTCGAGTAGGATGAGCGAGGGTTGCGAAGGAGGAAGGGTTGCGCGGTGAGCGTCGGATAGCTTATTGGATGGCTGCTCCGGCCCTGATAGCGGTTCTGGCGATCGTCGTCTACCCGCTGACGTTCGCGACCTACTACAGCCTGAGAGATGTCCGCCCCAACCTGGTCGGCGAATTCGTCGGGGCGGCGAACTACATCAGGGCAGTTGGAGACCTCGCTTTTATAGCAGCCCTCTCGACGACGCTGCTTTTCACGGCGGCCAGCGCGGGCCTCTCGTTCTTCGCGGGTTTGGGGCTGGCTCTGTTGCTGTCGAGGCCGTTTCCGGGAAGAGGGGCCGTGACGGGGGCCGTCTTCCTGCCCTGGGTCTTCCCTGTAGTGGTCACAGCCACCTTCGGGCGTCTCGCTTTGAGCGATCAGGGCCTCGTGCAGATCGTCCTGGATCACCTGAGGCTCTGGGGCGGCGAACCCCTTCTCGGGGACTGGAGCGTCCTGTTCTTCGCGGCCGTGCTCGTAGACGCGTGGAGATCAACGCCCTTCGTGGAGCTGCTCCTGCTGGCCGGGATGCGTACCATCCCAAGAGACATCTACGAGGCGGCCAGCGTCGAGGGCGCGGGCGCACTCCAAAGATTCTTCCAGACAACCTTGCCGCTGCTCAGGCCTACGATCATGATCGTACTGCTCATCCGCCTGCTCGGTGCGTTTCGGGTCCAGGACCTCTTCCTGGTTCTGGGCGGTCTATTGTCCTGGCTGCCGCGGCGGCAGGTGTGTATGTCCATTCCCTAGGAGATCTTCCAGAAAGCTTGCAGGCAGGGGACGGGCGAAGTAGTAGCCTTGTCCTAGGTCGCAGCCGAACTCCTTCAAGCGCTCGCACTGTACAGCGGTCTCTATACCCTCGGCAACTATGCTCAGATCCAGAGCTCTAGCGAAGGCGACCGTGGCGCGTACAATAGCCGTATCCCCTGCTTTGAGCCCGAGCCCGCGGATGAACGACCGGTCTATCTTCAAGGAGTCCACCGGGAGGCGCTTGAGGTAGTCTAGTATAGAGTATCCTGTGCCGAAGTCGTCTATCGCCAGACGTACACCCGCCGCATTGAGGTCCTCCAGGGTGAAGATGCTGGAGCGGAGGTTCTCTATGGCGGCGCTTTCGGTGATCTCCAGTTCCAGGCAGCCGGGAGGCACGCTATTCTTGCCCAATATTTCTACGATGTCCTCGACCAGGTCCGGGTGCTGGAACTGCCGCGCGGAAAGGTTTACGTTCATCACAAGGGGCGGGTTCTCGGGATAGCGCGCGTGCCACTCGCAGACCTGACGGCAGGCTTCCTCGAGCACCCACCGCCCGATCGGTACGATGAGCCCTGTCTCTTCGGCGAGGGGAATGAACTCCGCAGGCGAGACCATCCCCCTGACAGGGTGCTCCCAGCGCACGAGCGCCTCCGTCCCTACTATAGTTCCGGTCTCCAGTGAGACCAGCGGCTGGTAGTGTACGATGAACTGCTCCTCGCTTATGGCCCGCCGCAGCTCGCTTTCTAGTTGCAGGCGTGCTTGGGCGCGGACACTCATGGCCGGGTCAAATACTTCGTGCCGAGACTTCCCATTTTTCTTGGCCCGGTGAACCGCCATGTTGGCCTCGCGCATCAAGTCTTCAGCCGTGGTTTCGCTAGCCTTTCTCAAGGCAATACCCATACTGGCCGAAACATGGACCTCGTAGCCTTCGACCTTAAAGGGCCTGCCAAGGGCGTCGGAGACCCGTTTGGCGATACGGACGGCGGCGCCCATCTCAGCGCCATCTTCCAGGAGGATTGTAAACTCGTCCCCGCCAAAGCGAGATACGGTGTCCTCTGGGCGCAAGCAGGACCGCAGGCGGCCCGCGACGGCCACGAGCAGGCGGTCCCCAACCTCGTGGACAAGACCGTCTGTCACGACTTTGAAGTTGTCTAGATCAAGGAACAGCACGGCCACGCCCGTTCCCTGTCTACGGTCCGTCCGGGCCAGCGCCTGCCGAAGGCGGTCGGAGAACAACTCTTGGTTCGGCAGCCCAGTAAGAGTATCGTGTAAAGTCTGGTAAGCGAGCCTCTCTTCGAGGAGCTTGCGTTCGGTGATGTCTCGGGAGTTCAGCACGATTCCCGCCACACTAGGCTCTCCGAGCAGGTTGTTGGATACTGTCTCCATGTGGCGCCACGAGCCGTCCGCGTGTCTGATCCGCAACTCCACGGGTGGCCTGACCCCCCGCTCATTGGTTCTGTTGCCGAAGATGTTCACCACCCTCTCAGCGTCATCAGGATGGATGTAGCTGAAGGCGTTGGTACCCATCATCTCTTCGGTACTGTAGCCTAGCGTCCGCTCAGCCGCCGGGCTCTGATAGCGAATGGTGCCATCGGCTTCGAGCACCGAGATGATATCGGAGGAGTTCTGGACGAGTGAGCGGAACCGTTCCTCGCTGACCCGGAGAACTTCTTCGGATCTCTTGCGTTCGGTAATGTCGCGCATGACGCCAGTAAACAGTAGATCGCCGCCCTCGCGCACCTCGGTGATAGAGAGCTCGAGCGGAACTTCTCTTCCGTCCCGGCGCAATCCGGGAAGCTCCAGCATCCGCCGGCCCATGATAAGCGCTTCGCCGGTCCGCAAATAACGATACACTCCGGCTGCGTGTTTCTCACGGAATCTCTCGGGCATCAGGAAAGTGAGAGGCTGTCCAATGACTTCCTGCGGCGTATAGTCGAAGATACGCTCCGCCCCCTGGTTAAAAGATAGGATTACCCCATCCGCCGTCATGGTTATTATGGCGTCGAAGGCAGTCTCCACGACGGCGTGGTGGCGTGCCTCGCTCCGCCTCAGGGCTTCTTCAGAGCGCTTGCGCTCCGTAACGTCCCTGAACGTAATCACTACCTCGCTTACTTGCCCATTCTCCCAGACCGGGCGGCTCGAGTACTCTACGGGAAAGCATGTGCCGTCCTCACGCCAGAATACCTCGTCGCTCGAACTTCGTACAGCGCCGTCGCGCAGCGTGGCGTGGATCGGGCAATCCTCTTCGGGATAAGGAGAGCCGTCCGGGTGAGAGTGGTGTATAGTGGCGTGCTGGCGGTGGGATAGAAGATGTTCAGCCTCGTAGCCGAGCATCCGGGCGGCAGCGGGGTTGACGAAATTAGTGTCGCCGTTCTCATCGAGGCCAAAGATACCCTCCCCTGCAGAGTTAAGCAGCAACTCGTTCTGGCGTCCGAGCCTTTCCGTCTCCTCGCGGCGCCGGGCTTCTTCTTCCTTTGCGCGACGCTCGCGCTCGAGGGCTCCAAGCACCTCCAGACGTCCGACCACCGCCCGCGCGAAGGCCCCGAGCATGGACATCCTTACGGGATCCAGGCTCTTCGGTTCGGTATCGAGCAGGCATAGTGTACCGATAATATGCCCGTTAGATGTCACAAGCGGCCATCCAGCGTAGAATCGGATGCCGTAGTTGATGTAGAAATGCTGTTCTCTGAAATCTTCGGTGTCGAGAAAGTCTCTTACCTCCAACGGCTTCTCGGAATCGACTACGTACTGACACATGCTACGCTCGCGAGAGTCTTGTCGCGCCTGGGCCAACTCCTCGGGCAAGTCTCCCGACCAGACTTTGAAGTACTGCACATCGGGGAGAATCAAGTTGACCATGCAAAGCCTCACACCAAACGCGATCCGCACATCGTCAGCCAACTTCTGTAGAACGGAGTCAACCTCCGGCCGCACCGCGTCCAGGTATTCGAGTTCAGCTAACCGGCCTGCTTCCCGGCCGTTTCTGGTGGCGTAAGCGTAGTTGTCCAGCGGGTTGTGATCCCGTCGCAACGTACCCCCCTTGTTTTCTGGCGTGTTTCTCTTTACAAGGTTGTCGTCCGTAGATGCGGATAACTTAAACACGCTCGTTAGAAGGGCGGGCCGGAGAGTACAGCGGGAGGCGAGTCGCCTCTTTTGGCCGCCTCCCTCTACTTCCTCGTGCGGATGAGCTGCTCCAGACGCTCGACCTGTTCGCGGCTGCCGAGCACTATGAGGGTGTCTCCGGCGCTGATCCGGTCTTGCGCGGTCGGGGTGGTGTCGAATTTGCCGTCTCTTGTCCGGGTCGCGAGGATCTTTGCCCCCGTTTTCTCTCCGATCTTTAATTCCCCAATAGTGTGGTCGGCGAGTGAGGAGTCTTCCGGCACGTCGAACTCTTCCAGCCGGAACTCGATGCCGCCTTCGCCACGGGTGACTACGTCCAGGAAGTCGACGACGAGTGGCTGGGTGGCGAGGGAGGCGAGCCTCCTCCCGCCGACGGCGTAGGGCGAGAGCGTTCGGTCAGCCCCAGCCATCTCGAGCTTGGCGGCCGATTCCTCGCTGCCGGCGCGGGCGACGATGTGCAGCTTCGGGTTCATCTTGCGGGCCGAGAGGGTGACGAAGACGTTGTCTGCGTCGGAGTCCACAGCGGCTACCAGACCTTTCGCCTGCCTCACCCCGGCTTCTTCGAGGACCTCGTCGTCGGAGGCTTCGCCGAGGACGGTCATGTAGCCTTCCGCCAAGCATTCCTCCGCCACGTTCGGGTCTTGCTCGACTATGACGAACGGCACCCCGTCCCGCATGAACTCCCGCGCGACCTGCCGACCGACCCGGCCGTAGCCGCACAGGATCTGGTGTCCGTTCAGTTTCTCGATCTCCCTCCTCATCCGCCTCCTCCTGAATTGACCCCGGACAGCGCCCTCGAACACCAGCTCCACCAGGGGAGCCGACACGAAACCGAAGGTTACCAGACCGCCGACTATGAACGTTATGGTCCACAGCTCCCCAGCCCTGCTCAGAGGATGCACCTCCGTGTAGCCGACGGTGCTCAATGTGATCACCGTCATGTACAAGGCATCTAGGAAGCTCCAGCCCTCGATGACCATGTACCCGAGCGCCCCGGCGGTCACAATGCCGACGAGCGCGAGGACCACCCGCAAAACGCGCCTAGAGACCTGACTCTGCCCGTAGGCTTCGACCGTCTCGCCCGCGCGGCGACTGTACGATGATCTCCTCTCGCTCACATAAGGATTATATAGAGAAGCAGCGCTTTCCCGTGCGGTATCCTCGTTCCCTCGTTCAGTCTCCCGCGAGTTCCAGGAAAGCCGCCCGCTGGTCGGCGGTGCCGAGCACGCTCACGGTATCACCGGCTCGGAGGAGAAGGTCCGGGCCGGGGTTGGTGAAGATCTCCTCTCCACGCACGACGGCCACGATCGAAGCGCCCGTCTTCTCCCTGACCCGCAGTTCGCCGATCTCACGATCCGCCAGGCGGCTTCCGGACGATAGCTCCGTCCAGTCGGTCTCGATCATGCGCGAGGCCCGCCGCAGTTGCGCGAGCGTACCTCTGTCGCCTCCACCGTCTGTTTCGGACATCGGAGCGTACAGCTCGCGCCTTACCCCGTCGGAGAAACGCTGCACGTCACCTGCCCCGATGCCGAGGTGGATGAGCGCCTGCCTCCCAAGCTCCAGCCCCGCCTCGAACTCCGGCTGGACGGCCTCATAGACTCCTATTCGCCTGAGGTCCTCCAGCTGCCCTACTGTGGTCGAGCGGGCGACGATGTGGACGTCTTCGTTAGTGTGCTTGACCTGTTCGACCACGAGCCGCGCCCCCGCCGGGTCGGGTATCGTGAGGATCATGAGCCGCGCCCGACCGATGCCAGCCGCCTCCAGTACCGGCTCCGCCGCCGCATCCCCATAAACGGTCGGGAAACCAGCTTCCCTTGCCTCGTCTATCTTCCCGTGGTCCAGATCCACGACCACGAAAGGCTGGTCGAGCTTGAAGAGAAGCTGGGAGACGAAATGACCGACCCGCCCGTGACCGGCGATGATGACGTGGTCCTCCAGACCCACCTCCGGCAGGTTGAACGCCTTGAGCGGCTCGCCGCCGGGAAACCGCTCGCGCCACCGGCTGTACAGGACGGGAGCAAAGCGGGTAGCGAACGGGGTGAGCGCCATGGTGACGACGGCGGTGGTCAGCACGATCGCGTACAGCCCCTCGGAGATGGCTTTCTCGCCTATACCGACACGCGCTATGACGAACGAAAACTCGCCCACCTGGAAAAGTCCGAGCCCGACCGCGAACGGCGCTATGTTCACGTAACCGAAAGCCCGCGTGACACCGGCGAAGAGCGCGCCCTTGAACAGGAAGACGAGCGCCACGACCGCGAGTACCGTCGCGGCGTTCTTCCACAAGAATACCGGGTCTATGAGCATCCCGACCGAGACAAAGAACAGCATGGCGAACACGTCGCGCAGGGGCTCTATATCCGCCAGGGCCTGGTGGCTGTACTCGGACTGGGAGAGGACCATCCCGGCTACGAAAGCTCCGAAGGCGAAAGAAAGTCCGAAGAGGTAGGTTCCGTAGCCGACCCCGAGCCCGATGGCGACCACGGAGATCAGGAAAAGCTCCCGCGATCCCCAGCTCACGATGCGGGCCATCAGCCACGGCAGGACCCTCGTGCCGAGCAGAGCCATGACCGCGACGAAAGCGACCGCTTCAAGGGCCGCCACCCCGAGTTGGGAGACGCCTTCCCCGAGGTTTTTGAGCTTCGGAAGTAAGACTAGAAGCGGTATGACCGCTATATCCTGGACAATCAGCATCCCGATTATCACCCGGCCCGAGAGCGTACCTAGCACGCCCTGTTCGGAGAGGGTCTTGAGGACCACGGCCGTGCTCGACAAGGAGATCAAAGCTCCAAACCACACCGCCTCCACCCATCCCAGGCCGAGTATGAGATGCCCGACGCCATATCCGAAAGCTATCGTGAGGCCCATCTGGACGGGTGTGCCAATGAGCGCTATGCGCTTTACCGGGGCGAGCTCTCTAAGAGGGAAGTGGAGACCGACGGCGAACAGGAGAAGGGCCACCCCGATCTCAGCGAGCAGCTCGATGTCGTGCGTGCCGCCGACCGTTGGACCGCCCGTATTCGGCCCGACCAGGACCCCGGCGAGGATGTAGCCCAGGATCAAAGGCAGCCCGAGCCACCGGGCGATGACCCCGCCCGCGAAGGCGGCCACCAAAATAAGCGCGATGTCTCCAGCTATTCCCACGGCTACTTAAAGATATCAGGCACGAACGATTTGGAGCAGCGCGCACATGGTCTATAGGGGTAGGATTTCCGCCCGCGCCTCGCCATCTTCTACCCGCAACAACGCGAAGGTATGGTCCGGCTGGCGCCTCTTGTCCGTCGGGCTGCCGGGATTCAAGAGCAGCAGACCGTCCTCGTCTTCCAGCCAGGGGATGTGCGAGTGTCCAAAGACCACGACGCGGGCCTCGGGGAAGCGGCGCTTCATGCGGTTGCGGCGACCCTGCTTGCGGCCGGAGTCGTGGATCATGGCTATACGCACGCCGCCAAAGTCGAACTCAAGCGTCTCCGGCAAGCCGGCATCCGGTGGGTCGAGGTTTCCACGGACTGCCCGAGTTAGGGCGTAAGCACCGAGTACATCCAGGAGCGCCGGGTCCATCAGGTCTCCTGCGTGAAGGACAAGGTCTGCGCGCTCTAGGTGACGAAATATGGCTTCCGGTAAGGTTTCCGCGCGGCGCGGGATGTGGGTGTCGGCGATAACGATGGCAAGGAGGCTCAACGACGCGATGTCTACCCGTCGAGGAGAGATGGTAGGTCCGGTTTTTGCTCGGTAGCTACCCGGTCTTCGTATCCTATTTTAGACTCGTTCAGAAGATCGAACCATTCTTCTTTATTCTCATTACTTGCACTTGGACTGTGTTCGTTGATCAGGTGCCAGACAATCTCTTCGAGAGACATACGACGCGTTGGGAGGTGCAACGAAGTAAAGTTTTTCACGGTTTCTATCTTTGCGTACTCATCTGGCTCCGCGTTCACGTGCAAGTGTCCAGCGGGATACCTGACCTTAGTGTCCAGAGGCTCTACATCGTACTCGTATCTGAAGATCCAATTCGGGTCTTCGGGGGAAGTCATCGAATACTGGTAACTGTAGCCGAGGGTTGCCATCTTGTTCAGTTTACGTTCCGGTCCTGCATCTTCGAGCGCCCTCACCACATGCTCGAACTTCAGGAAACCACCGTTGATTAGCTTAACGGGCTCGATCACCGGCAGTCCATCTATGTCCGGGGCGTAGTTGGCGATAGTCCAGTCGCGATCTTCCCTGTCGGTTATTTTCCGAGCAGTCAACTTGACCGTATTTGCGCCGATAGTTTTGTTCAGAATCGAGCCGAAGTAATCGGCGAGCTTTTGAGCGGATAGTCGCTGCTCGTTGTAGCTGACCAGAGAGGTTCCTACGAGTAAGGCTTCAAAAGCCCGGCAAGTCTAGCGGCTCTAACCAGATGAGCTTCGGTAAAGGATGGAAGCTCACCGTCTGGCTCGGAGTATTTTCTCAGGAAAGTTTCGAGGTCCATGCCTAGCTCGCTCCGTACCGAGTGTTCCAGCCTCCGGACGAACTCTTCTTGGGTATATTCGTATGTGTCTCTCGTCTGCTGCATACTCATTTTCAACCTCCGTCGCCCTACTATACTACGCAGTAGACCATTTGTGACAAGAGTCCTGAAGTCTGGTTTCAGGGCGATCAGGCTCTCGCCTATGGTTCGACTCGCGCACGAACGGGCTCACCGGCTTTCCTGTCTCCGGAGGATGTCACGCAGCACGCCGCCGCGCTCGGTCGCTGCTATCCTGCGCGACGCGAGATCCGCGAAATCTCTTTCTAGCTCCGCCCCGACGAAAGAGCGGCCCAGTTCCTTCGCCGCGACCGCAGTGGTCCCGGAGCCGGTGAAGGGATCGAAGACGAGATCTTTCTCGCGGGAGGAGGCGAGAAGCGCCCGCCGGACGAGCCGCAGCGGTTTCTGGGTCGGGTGGTAGCCGTGTAGTTTCTCGCGCTTCGGGACCGTTCGTATCTTCCACACGGTCGAGACCTGGCCGCCGGGGTCGGGGCTGTTTATGAGATCGTAGTTGAAGGTGTGGCGGGCGCTTTTGCCCTTGCTGGCCCAGAGGAGAGTTTCATGAGAATGTGTGAAGGCGGTGTGGAGGGCGTTCGGAGTGGCGTTTGGTTTCTCCCAGACGATGTTGTTGATGATCCTGTACCCGAGCCGCTGGAGGGCGAAGCCGAGGCTGAAAATGACGTGATGCGTTCCAGAGACCCAAAGCGTACCGTCCGGCTTGAGCACCCGCCGGGCCTCCTTGAGCCACCGCAAGTTGAACCGGTAGTCTTCCTCGAAGCCGCGCGAGCGGTCCCAGGAGCCCTTGTCTACCGGGGCGAGCTGTCCGCTCTTGACCGTAACACCGCCGGTCGAGAGCCGGTAAGGCGGGTCGGTGAAGACCACATCGACGCTCCCGGCGGGCATCAGACGCATCAACTCGATGCAATCAGCCAGATAGACCAATGTGCCCGGCTCACCGTAGGATTCGAGGTCTCTAAGCTCCATCCATCTATTCTAGGCTCTGCCGCGGGACCCGGCACCGCTCTGTTGTTGAGGCTCCAATTTGAAACTCCCGGCCGAACGGCTCACGAACCTTACAAGTCTATCTCCCCAGAGAACTGTGTAGCGTCTTCGTCTGTGAGCACTATACTTTGCCGGTAAATTCCGTGTAGGTCGGCGCGTGGGGAGAAGCGGATCACGATTAGGAGGACCATAGCCTTGGCCATCACCACTTCTGCCGTGATTTTGACCTGGACAACAATGGCCTTCCGCGAGAGTAACCTACTGTTTGTCCCAGCATACGATAGGAGAACGTGAACGTATCGGGCTTTCTGATAGCGGTGATCGCGGTTCTGCTGGTTGGAGCCGGTCTCTTCTACCTGATGCTTCCGGCCTTGATCTCCCACATCCTCGCCGGAAAACTGCGGGATAAGTACAACCTGGAACAGAAACCGGACGTCAATGTTGCATCCGGCTCTCCGCAAGCGCTGTTCCTCGGTAGAGTCGACCACATCCGGGTGCGGATCGGCCGGATGGTCCACGAGGGCGTCGAAACGCAAAACGTCCGGGTGGACCTCGAAAGCGTGAAGGTCTCGCTGTCGAGCATACTCCGAAGGAAGGTGGAGCCGGATATTCGGAGCGTCTCTTTGAGCGCGGAGATCTCCCAGGAGTCTCTCAGCCGATACATCGAACGCAAAGGTGCCGGGGCGCGGAACGGGGAAGTCCGGGTCCACGGTCGCGAGGTCTTCTACTGGAGCCCGAACGCCCTTTTCGGGTTCTCCGCCAACGTCGAGATCGGCCTACGGGTAGCCGGGAAACGTAGCGTTGCCGTGAGCTTCGGTGGCATATTGGTGAGAGGGGCCAGGCTTCCCTCTTCCCTGATCGGCGGGACTCTACCTTCCGGCGGCGTTACGCTGGATGTCGGCGAGCTTCCTTTCGACGCCGCCCTACGGAGTATCGAGCCCCTGGATGGAGTCTTGATCGTCCGCGCCGGGAGGTGAGCCGCTCCGTTTTTAGCGCTTCTCCGGGATAAAATCGTCCTCCGGTCTGTCTTCGAGTTCGGCGACGGCGGCCAGGAACCATTCGGGGCGGGGACGCACTTGGCCGGCTTCGGGGTCGTAGAAGACGTGGGCGGCGGAACCTTCCGCGGCCAGGGCGCCTCTTTCGAAGCTCTCTCCCGTTCGAAGCTCGAAGTCCATCGTGTAGGAGCGATTCGAGACGCTCCGGATGCGCGCGGCGGCGTGAACGATATCGTCCAGGAAGATCGGGGCCTTGTACAGGACGTTCGCCTCGGCGATGACGTACCTCACACCAGGAAAATCTCCCGCTTTTAGCTCTACAATCCCCAACTGTCGCGCTAATTTTCGCCAGTAGGCCGTCCGGGCGGACTCGAAGAAGCCCAGGTGTATGGCGTTGTTAACGTGTCCGTAAGGGTCGAGGTCCTGGTAGCGGACCGCGAGCCGTTCTATTACGGGAGGGTTCTTCAAGTAGCACCTCTTCCAGCGTCAGGAACTTCCGGCAGCAGATTGTACATTACGCCTCGGGCGGCGAGTCGTCTGGTTCACTAGCCCGCCCACCGTTCAGCCTGCCATCTGGTTTAATCTAGGGTGAGGGAGAATTACGAGGAGCTTCTGGAGCAGGGCGAGGCGTTGGCCGAGGAGGGCCTGATCGAGGAGGCCCTCTCGCGCTTCGAGCAGGCGCTCGAAACCGCCCCCGAGAACCCGGAGGTCATAGAGGCCGTCGGTCGGGCGCTCCTGGACCTCGGGCGGCTTGAAGAGGCGGAGGCGAGCTTCGCCGACGCCCTGGAACTAGACCCGGAGTGGGTGGGTCCCCGGATGGGGTTGGCGATCCTGGCGATGCGTCGCGAGCAGCCTTTCAAGGCTGTCCACCACCTGGAGCGGGCCATCGAGGCGGACCCGGAGTTCGGCGAAGCCTACGTGGAACTCGGCCGCTACTACGGCCTGCTGGGAGAACCGGCCCTGGCGCGGGCGACCTTCGGGCGCTGGACGGGGAGCCACCCCGAAGACGCCGACATGCTCATCAACGCCGGTCTCACGGCCTTCGACGCCGCCGACTACGCCCAGGCGCTGGAGTTCTTCGACCTGGCGATGGAAGCGGCCACGGAAGCCCAGCAAAAGAGCGGGGCGCGCACGTTCCGGGCGAACACTTTGGACATGCTCAGCCGCTACCCGGAGGCCATCGCCGCCTACGAGGAGGTCATAGCCGAGACACCCGACTGGTGGGAGGCCCACGCGAACCTGGGCATCTGTCACGCTCGCAACGAGCACCCGAAAGAGGCGGAAGCGGCTCTCCGCCGGGGACTTCGGGACTGCCCCGGCTCCCCAGAAATACGGGACGAGTTGGCAGCACACCTGCTCTCCGAGCGAAAGGACTTGAAAGAGGCATTGGCGCTGGCCGAAGAGGCGGTGGCGCTTGGCCGCGACGAGGTGCGGCACCTGCTCACCCTCGGGGAGGCGCGGCTCGCGCTGAAGGACGAAGAAGGAGCAGCCAGGGCCTACGAGGCGGTGCTGGAGATCGACCCGGAAGACCCCGGCGCCCATCTGGAGCTGGGGCTGCTCCACGAGCAGCGAGAGGAGATCCCCGAAGCCGAAGAGCACTTCATAGAGTCGCTAAAGCAAGACCCAGACAACCCGCGCGCCCTCTACTCCTACGCGAGCATCTACTACGGGACGGACGACCTGGTAATGGCCGAAGAGCTGCTGACGCGGGCCGTCGCGGCGGACGAAGCCTACGCCCCGGCACTCTCGGCACTCGCCGGCATCCGGGCGCGCAACGGCGACTACACAGCCTCCCTCGACTACCTCGAACGGGCCGTGGAGGCTGGAGAAGAAGATACCGAGTATTTCAAGAGCGCCGCCGAGTTCGGTCCCCTGCTCGTCCATCCCAGATTCCAGGCCCTACTCACCCGGATGGGCTTGCAAGGTTCCACCGGAGAAGCCTGAGGGTCACTTGCCACCGACTCTGGCGATAGGCATATTTTTCGTCGTCGTAGGGCTCGCGGCGCTCGCATTCGGCGTCTACGCCCTGCTGCGTGGTGGACGGGAACATCGCGGGGGCGGTATAGGGCCGTTCTCCGAGCGTGGTCTACACGTCGTGGTGGGGCTGCGGATGACTGTTATCGGGGTTGTGGCCTCGGTCTTCGGCGTCTACGTGCTGTGGTCGTACTTCGGTTAGCTGCTCGGGCGCGACTACAGTGACTTCGTGTTGATCTCCGATCCTTCGAGGTCCTCGAAAAAGCTGTCCATCTGGAGGCAGCGGACTTCGGAGATCTCCCGGCTGCCGTCGAGAAGCAGTACACCCGGAAGTTGTCGGCGCAGGCTCTCGGCGTGGCGCAACGCCGAGGGTAGGTCCGGGACGTCTTCCTCCAGGCCGACCATCGCGAATACGCGAGAGAGGCCGATCGCCCCGAGGTAATCGAGGGCGACAGCGTCCTTGAGCAGGGCTCCTTCGACCGAGCGGCCAGCGTTCACGCCCGGCGGGTGGCGCTCTATGGCTTCGAGAACGGTCCTGGCCCTCTTCTCGGGGAAGTCCCTGTCGCGCAAGAGGCGGCGGGCGGCGATGGCGGAGCGGCGATTGTGGTCCTTGCCCTCCCCACGCGCGTAGGCTCTGTACAGCCCGATATCGTGGAGGAGGGCGGAGAGTTTCAGGATCTCCTCGTCGTAATCGAAGCCCTCCATCTCGGCGATCCGGCAAGCCAGGGCGTAGACGCGCAGGCAGTGCTCGTAGCCCCAGACCGGGTGCGTCCCGGCGCGGGCGACGATACCTTCGATCACCTCTGTCAACAAGCTCACCGGGAAAGAGTCTAGCGGATACGCTCCCCAGAATCTAACACCAGGTTGTGTTCTATCTAGCCAGTGGCTCCCGTCTGTTCCTTGATCGCCGTGAGCGGGGCAGCCACATCCTCCAGAGACTGTCCCTCTGCCCTCACGCCGAGTATTA
>JBBPZK010000101.1:0-8810 GCA_038199155.1 Rubrobacterales bacterium
CCCACCATTTCTCCGTAAGGCCCGTCGATCTCGAAGCTCAACACGTCCGTAACAGAATCTATATCCCTGAACTTCAGGTTCAAGTTTCTTATAATTTCGGGCTCCACCAACACTACCGATAGTTCCCCGGTACGCGCGGGGTCTATGTTCTGGCTGTGAAAGGCCGCTTCGCAGAGTTCTGTGGCCCGCTCTTCGCTTAGTACGCCGTAGTTCGATTCGTCGAGAACGGTTACAGTGGGCTGCTGGTAGGAGCCTAGCGCGTTCAGGTCGGGTTCCGTACTGGTTTTTCGGGAGGCTTTTGTACTGCGGGCGCCGGGTATTCGATGCGCGGGCCGAGAAAACCTATAAGAGCTTCGCGGATAGCTTCGCCCGACTCGTGGATCTCTTGCATCGTCAGGGCACATTCGTCGAACTGCCCATCGTCGAGCTTACCTTTTATGGTTGACGCGACTATGTCCTCGATCCGCTTGGGAGTTGGTTTGCTCAGTGATTTGACGGTTGCCTCGACGGAGTCGGCGAGCATCACTATGCCGGCCTCTTTGCTCCTGGGCCGGCGTCCAGGGTAGCGGAAGTCGGATTCGCGGATGGTTTCGCCGTCCAGGGCGTTCTCTATTGCCTTGCGGTAGAAATATTCGATGCGGGTCGTGCCGTGATGCTCGGCGATAATGTCCAGGATCTCCTGCGGCAAGTTCCAGGCGCGTCCGATCTCCACCCCGTCCTTCACGTGACGTTTGATGACCTTGGCCGAAAGAGCAGGTGTAAGGGTAGCGTGGGGATTCATCTGGGAGATCTGGTTCTCTATAAAGTACCCAGGATGCTCCAGCTTGCCGATGTCGTGGTAGTACGCTCCCACCCGCGCCAGTAGAGTGTCCGCGCCGATCCGCTCGGCGGCGTTCTCGGCCAGGTTGCCGACCTGCATCGAATGACTGAAGGTTCCGGGAGCGCCGCGCAAGAGCTTATGGAGAAGCGGGCTGCCTGGGTCCGAGAGTTCCAGTAGCTTCATCGGCGTCAGGAGGTTGAAGGCGTTTTCGAGCAACGGCTGGAGCACCATCGCGATCATCAGCGAGAGTAGACCGTTGCCGAGACCGAAAGCTCCCATGCCGAAAGCGGTGACGAGGCCACTACCCCCAATGAGGGTGACCGCGAACGTGACTATAGCCATCACACCCGCGATAAAGAGTCCCGCCTTGAGCAGCTCCGTACGGGACCTGACTCTCACCACAGTGTAGATCGCAAAACCTGAAGAAATTAGTAACGCGGCGCTCAACAAGAAGTTATTGCCGGCGATGATCCCGATATTGACGCTGCTGATGACGACCATCAGGAACATTAGCCGTGGCCCGAGGAGTATGGTCCCGAGGATGCTCAAACCCGCAAGCGGTATCAGGTAAGGGCTGATAGAGAAGAGCATAAAAGCCCGCGCAACGGCGGTAAACAACACCGTGAGCGAAGCCGCGAGCAGCACCCGTATAACGGCTTTGGTGCGCATTATGCGGCTACCGAATCGCTCCAGGAAGTACCAGGCGACCCCCATCTCGGCCGCGACGAACAGCCCAACGCCCAGGAAAACAGTCCACGGGTCGGGTCCTCCGGTCTGACCTATCGCCTGCAAGCGGGCACGGGCGAGCCGGTCTATCACCTGACCGCGCGAGACTATCCGCTCTCCTTGTTGCACGCTACCCTGCACGGGCTTGACCTGGGAAGAGGCCTCGTCCCGGCTCTTCTGTGTAGCCTGGCGGTTTATAACGTAGTCGGGCTTCAAGAAACCCCGGCTTAGCGTCGCGACTAGACTCCCTACATCTCCCGACGCGTCTCTCTGCGCCGCTTCGGAGAGACGGCTCCGTGCTTCGGAGAGCGTCATGGCGGCGGCCGTGTTACTCGTACTGTTGTCGGCCACGTCCGTGGACTTGTAGAGTTCGCCGAGATTTTCCAGGACGTATCCTTTTGTTTTCTCTATCTGATCTTTGTTCAGGAATACCAGCGCCCGTGCGTCGCTTCGCGGAAGGTAGAAAGGTGCGGAGTCGGCGATCTTTGCGGCCTTCTGGTCCCTGGAGCTGTTGGAGGAACGGATCTTGGCCACTGTATCGAAGTAACTCTTCACGTCTTTGGAGACCTGATCCGGGACCTTGCCATCTTGGCTATAGACTTCCTGCGCGGCGTCGGCGGCCTGCTGCTGGGCCTGTCCAGTGGCCGTAGGGTCCAAGTAGGTCACGGTGCTCGGCGCGTAGATGTCCCTGCGGCCGATATCTCCTACCTGATAACCTCCGGTACCGATCCCAATCGATTCGAGCGTCCGCGAGTCGAAGCTGATCAAAGCCGTCAGCAATACCCAGGTAACCACCAGAAGCGAAATATATATCCGTCTTTTCGGACGAGCCTCGACCCAAGCCCGCAAACGCTCGAAATGCGTAGATTTCCTGTGGAACTCGTCCACGCGTTTGCCCGACGCCAGTGTCTTCTCCCCACCCGCTCCGGAGCCATTTTTTCTCAGAGGCATTGTCGTCCTCGCCCAGACATACTCTTAAGCCTCGTCCTGCTCCCGGCTGCTCTCGTAGGCATCCACTATCCGCATCACGAGATCGCTCCGCACGATATCGTCCCGCTTGAGCTTGACGAAAGCCACACCCTCCACCTCCGCCAGCTTCTCCTGGACTTCCTGCAGACCACTCAGTCGTCCTTTCGGTAGATCGGCCTGGGTAGTGTCTCCAGTAATAGCCATCTTGGAGCCGAAACCGAGGCGAGTCAGGAACATTTTCATCTGCTGGGGGCTCGTATTCTGCGCCTCATCCAGAATGATGAACGCGTCGTTCAAAGTCCGGCCTCTCATGAACGCCAGGGGTGCGATCTCAATTATACCGCGCTCCAGATGCGACTGAAACTTGGCGGGTTCTATCATCTCATAGAGGGCGTCGTACAGCGGACGGAAGTAAGGGTCCACCTTCGCCATCACGTCTCCCGGCAAATACCCCAAAGACTCTCCAGCCTCAACCACGGGACGAGTCAGTATTATCCTCGAAACCTCGCCCTTCTCCAGAGCGTCCACGGCGAGGGCGACCGCGAGATACGTCTTCCCCGTTCCGGCGGGGCCTATCCCAAAAACGACCCTCGTGTTGCGTATCGCGTCGGTATAAGCTTTCTGGTTGCGGGTCTTTGGAGCCACCCTGCGCCCCCGATGCGTGAGGATAACGTCGCCGAGCACCTCCCGGCCTCCACCGCCGGCGCCTATCCGGTACAAGCGTTCGGCTGTCTCTGGCGTGGGGTGGTGTCCGTCCTCGACGAGGCCGACAAGACCTTTGAAGATCTCCTCGGCCTCGTCCACCGGCCCGGTCTCACCGCGCAGAAGGATCTCATTTCCGCGCACCACTACCTCACACCCGACCAGCTCTTCCACCCGCCGCAGCACCGAGTCCCGCTCACCGAGGACGTCGAGCATCCGGCCCGGCGCTACACTGATCTTGACCTCTACCTTCCTACTCGTCTTTGTTTCCGTCACTCCTCCTTATACGTGTACTTTAGGGTTACTGTAGCCGACTCAGCGCTATTTTCGAGAGTTCTCTGCCTTCCGCCCGGTTTCCAGCGATCGCCGTGGCCCGCCCCATCACCGCGCCCATGTCCCGCATCCCGGATGCGCCGGTCTCTTCGATGGCCTGGTCCACGATCTTCTCCAACTCCTCCGAGGAAAGCGGGGCCGGCAGGTAGGTACGGATCATGCCCGCTTCAGCGGCTTCCGTCTCTGCCCGCTCCTCGCGTCCGGCCTTCCGGAACGCCTCCGAAGATTCCTCTCGTTGCTTGAGTTGTCGCCGCAGCACGACCTGTTCCTCTTCTTCGGCTAGGGGTCTTCCAGCTTCTATCTCGCTGTTTTTCAAGGCGGCTTGCAGCATCCGTAGGGCGCTCGACCGCTGACGGTCCCGACTCTTCATCGCTTCCTTCGTGTCGCGCTGTATCTGCTCGGCTATGCTCACGGCATCCCTATCTTCTGTCCCCCGAGGACGTGCAGGTGAAGGTGAAAGACTTCCTGGCCGGCGTCGGGGCCGTTGTTGATCCTGACGGCGTAGCCGCTCTCGGCCACACCGAGCTTCTCGGCGACGCTTTGACTCACCTCGAAGAGCCGACGCGCCACCGACTCCGGCAGCTTGACGATCTCCTCCAGCGAGCCGACGTGCTGCTTCGGTATGACCAGAACGTGTACCGGCGCCCGTCCCCTTATATCGTTGAAAGCCAGAACCTCGTCATCCTCGTACACTACTTCAGCGTCCATCTCTTTGCGGACTATCTTGCAGAATATGCAATCCTGTTCGCTCACCTGGTAAAGACTCCTCCTTAGAAATACTTCTACGCTTGCAGCTTCTTTTTAGATCTCTCAGTTGATATCTCAAGGACCGCTTGAGTCCGCGCCACGGCGACCATCCCGGCCGTTTCGCTCCGCAGCCGGTAGGGACCGAGCTGTGCGAATAGAAACCCCGCCTCATCCGCAAGCCGCAGCTCTTCCTCGCTCCAGCCACCCTCGGGGCCAATAAAGAGACTGACCGGCGGTTCCGCAACGATGCTCTCAAGAGGCGGCAATTCGTCGTCGTTGTGCAGCAAAACCGCGCAGCTTTCCCCAACCTCCAGCAGGGCTTGAGCGAAAGACACCGGCTCTCCGACCTCCGGCACGCGTAACTGCAACGACTGCCGGGCTGACGATTCGGCCAGCCTGCGCCACCGTTCGACTTTATTGCCACCGGGCTCCACTACGGAATGCGCTGAGACAAGCGGCGCTATAGTTTCCACGCCAAGCTCCGTGGCTTTCTCCACCACTAGGTCCATACGCTGCCCTTTCGGAACCGCCTGGTAGAGAGTTATTCCGGCTTCCGCGGCATCGAGCGTCGGGAGTTCTTCGATGGCGAAAGTCTCGCGGTTCTCTCGCACTTCCGCTGCGTGCAACCGTCGGGCGACGTCTGAGACTTCAAAGACATCTCCGCTGCGTGCGCGCAAGACCTTGAATATATGGTGCGCCTCATCGGGTGGTAGTTTCAGCTTCTCGCCGGTGGTCACTGCGAAGTCCACGAAGATGCGCGTTATCGGCGTGCGCGTGATCCCCACCCCTACCGAAATACGCCCTTGAGCCGATCGAAGAAAGACCCACCGCTACCGTTGTAAGTATCTTCCCCGCTCGACGCTTCGAACCTCTCCAAAAGTTCTCGCTGCTCGCCTGAAAGTCGAGTCGGGACCATCACGTCTATTACGACCTTCAGGTCTCCGCGCCCGCGTCGCTTGAGACGCGGCATTCCTTCTCCCCTGAGCCGCAAGGTTGCGCCGGGCTGGGTTCCGGACTCTATCCTCACTTCTTGCTCGCCTTCGAGCGTCGGCACCCGCGCCTCCATGCCGAGCGCGGCCTCGACGAAGTTGATCTTCATCCGGTGGATCAAATCTTCCCCGTCGCGCATAAGCTCCGCATCTTCTTCGACCCTCACCATCACGTACAGGTCTCCGGGTGGGGCTCCCGGCTCTCCGGCGTGACCGGCCCCCGGAACCCTCATACGCATGCCGTCTTCTATACCAGCCGGTATCTGGAGCTTTCGGCGAACGACCTCCGAGACGCGGCCGCTCCCGTGGCACTCGTCACAGTACACGTCGATGATCTGACCACGCCCACCGCACGTCGAACAAGGCTGCATGCTCACCATCTGGCCTAACAAGCTCTGGCGAACCGTCCGCACCGCCCCGGCGCCGCCGCAAGTACCGCAAGTGTGAGACTCCGTCCCGCCCACACCGTCGCATATGGGACAGTTCTTTATGGTCTGGACGTTGATCTCCCGGTCCACGCCGAACGCCGCCTCCCGCAGCGAGACCTCGACCTCAATCTCGGTATCCGAACCCCTGCTCGGCGCGCGGGCACCAACGTCCCCGAAGAAAGAAGAGCCGCCGAACCGATCCCCGAAGAACACCTCGAAGATGTCCTGGAAGCCACCACCGAACGGGTCCCCGCCTCCGGGGTAGCCACCTCCGGGCGCCCCGCGAGGAACTTGGTGTCCGTAAGTATCGTAAGCCTTGCGGGCATCGGTGCTGGAGAGGACTTCGTAAGCCTCGGTGAGTTCCTTGAAACGGTCTTCGGCCCCGGCATCCCCTGGGTTTGCGTCCGGGTGGTGATCACGGGCTAGACGACGATAGGCTTTCTTGACATCTGTTTCCGAGGCTTCTCTGGACACGCCCAGAACTTCGTA
This sequence comes from Rubrobacterales bacterium, assembly GCA_038199155.1. Taxonomy (GTDB): domain Bacteria; phylum Actinomycetota; class Rubrobacteria; order Rubrobacterales; family Rubrobacteraceae; genus JBBPZK01. The sequence goes on from JBBPZK010000101.1 coordinate 6,204, forward strand.
GTAATCGCGCTTCGCGGCCAATCCTAAAACCTGGCGTTCAAGCAGAGGGTTAGGGCTTCGGCGGCGGACCTCACGGTTGATATCGCGGAGTCGTAATCCATCCGCTTCGGGCCGATCAAACCAACGACCCCGTATGGCTGCTCGCGATGGTTGTAGGCGGCAGCCACGATGCTGGTGCTCGCGAGGTTGTAGAAGCCGCTCTCCGCCCCGATGGCGACCACGACGTCCGAGCTCGTTACCGAGCGTTCGAGGGCGTCACCCAGCAAGCGCAACAGCCAGCGCCGCCGCTCGAAGACCTCGATTATAGCGGCGAGGCTCGTCGGCTCCAGGTCGTCCAGCCTGGAAAGAAGTGCCGATACACCCTGTATAAAGACGCCGCGCTCCGTGGATCTACCCAAGACCTCTACGGCCTCCAAAACCGCCCCGACGACGCGCGGGTTATGGTCGTGGAATACTTTGCGGGCGGCCGTGGCGAGTTCCATGTCTATACCGAGGGGACGACCTTCGATCCACGCGTTCAGGGAGTGGAAGATCTCCCGCAGCTCATCCTCTTCGACGTACGCCGGCAACGTGACCCTGGCGCTCGACGAGAGCCCGCTCGCCATCGAAGCCACGATCAAGAGCATCCCCTCTCCCAGCGGCAGGTAGTCTATCCGGGTGACCGAATCTCCGAGCGCCGCCGGCCCCGCGACCACCGCCAGCAGCCGCGTCACCTCGGACATCCCTTCCGAAACCCCCCGTAGCAACCCGTCCACGTCGCTATATCCGGCCGGAGCCTCGAAAAGCGAAGTTTCCTCCTGGTCTCCGCCCGAGATGAGGGCGTCCACGTAGTAACGGTATCCGGCGTCGGTCGGTAAGCGACCGGCGGAGGTGTGGGGATGGGTCAAAAGGCCGCGAGATTCGAGGTCCGCGAGCTCTGACCGGATCGTCGAGCTACTAGCGTCTACCGTGTCGCTCAACGCCTGGCTGCCGACTGGCGCTCCCGTAGAGACATAAAGTTCCAGCGTCTTGAGCAGTATTTCGCGTTGCCGGGTGGAGATATCGTAGGTCTTCATACGAGACAGATTTTACCATGACAGCGGTGGCCGCCCAGTAGAGACTTTCTCAAATGCGGAGCGCTGCCAGGAAGGCTTCTTGCGGTATCTCCACCCGCCCGACCTGTTTCATCCGGCGCTTACCGGCTTTCTGCCGCTCCAGGAGCTTGCGCTTACGCGAGATGTCGCCGCCGTAACACTTCGCCGTCACGTCCTTGCGGTACGCCCGAACGGTCTCACGGGCGATGACCCTCTTGCCCATCGCAGCCTGAATGGGAACCTCGAACTGCTGGCGCGGGATAAGCTCCCTCAGCTTCTCGGTGAGCGCCCGCCCGCGATGGTAGGCCTTCTCACGGTGGACGATAAACGACAGCGCGTCCACCGGCTCCCCCGAGACCAGGACCTCGACCTTTACCAGGTCCGCCGGCTCGTAGTCCCTCGGCTCGTAGTCGAAGGAGGCGTATCCTCTAGTGCGGCTCTTCAAAGCGTCGAAGAAGTCGGTGATGATCTCCGCGAGCGGCAGGTCGTAGGTGAGCTGGACGCGGCGGGTCGAGATGTACTCCATCCCGAGCGAAACCCCGCGACGCTCGTGGCACAACCCCATCACCGCCCCAATGTACTCCTTCGGCCCGATAATAGTAGCCCGCACCACCGGCTCCCGGATCTCCTCGAAGAACTCCGGCAGCTCACTCGGGTTCGTAATCTCCACAGTCTCACCGTCGATCACAACTTCATACCTGACGCTCGGAGAGGAAGCTATAAGGTCGAGGTCGAATTCTCGCTCCAGACGCTCCTGGATGATCTCCATGTGCAGCAAACCAAGGAAACCACACCGGAACCCGAACCCCATCCGCGAGTTCTCCGGCTCGAAGAAGAGCGAGGCGTCGTTTAGCTGCAGCTTCGAGAGCGCATCCCTGAGCTTCTCGAAGTCGTCCCCTTCGGTCGGGTAGAGCCCACTGAACACGGTCGGGAGGACCTGGGTATAGCCGGGCAGAGGTTCGGCGGCCGGGTCCGTGGCCTGCGTAACCGTGTCCCCGACCCGCATGGCCTCGATATCCTTTAGGCCGGCGATAACGTACCCGACCTCTCCTGCATGTAGGATAGGGAGGGCTGTGGGCTTGGGCGAGTAGCAGCCGACTTCGAGCAACTCGAATTGCTCGTCGCTGCCCATCGCCATCACGGTATCGCCCTTCTTCAACTCCCCGTCGAAGAGACGGGTTAGAGAAACCACGCCCCGGTAGGGGTCGAAGTAAGAGTCGAAAACCATGGCCCGGGTCTCCGATTCCGTCGTTTGGGGAGGTGGGATGCGATCTACTATGGCGTCCAGGACTTTGTCGACGCCCTCGCCGGTTTTGGCGGAAATCTTGAGGATCTCGTCTTCGTCCACGCCGAGTAGTTCGACTAACTCCTCCGTGACAGCCGGTACGTCTGCTATCGGGAGATCTATCTTGTTCAGGACGGGGATTATCTCCAGGTCATGCTCCATCGCGAGGTAAAGGTTCGCGAGAGTCTGGGCCTGGATGCCCTGGCTTGCGTCCACGACGAGCAGCGCACCCTCGCAGGCGGCGATGGC